>CAZTDW010000161.1:0-9100 GCA_964611835.1 uncultured Rikenellaceae bacterium
TTCTGATACTGAGCATAAAGTAAAAACAGGCGTTAGTGCGGTAAAAATCAATTTTTCTGATTTTTTTATCATTCATTTTCAATGTGTTAAAAAATAAAACCGAACTAATTTTACCGAGCGTCACAAGTCAGGACAAAGGTATTCACAAAGGGACACACAAAGTACTTTATTTACAGTCCATTTTATCATGGCCCGTAAATCATTTTAATTAGCTTTTAATGGAAAATTCAGTGCGACATTTTTGTTTTTGCTTCGATCATCCATAAAAGCTCTCTGATGAAAGCCGTTGTCCTTTTATCGGCTGACACTTTATTCGCCGGGACCCCTATTTCATCAAACGTGTTGACAATATCAGGGAAACGGAGAGTTGCGGGCACAGTAAGAGCACCGAGCTTCCAGAAGATGAACTGAAGAGATATAATAACCTGCGTTCCTGCAAAATTGCCGTCTGAAACAGTAACGAAGGCTACCGGTTTCTTTCTCCAATCATCGGTAAGGAGGTCTATCGCATTCTTCAGACTGGCAGGATAGCCGCCGTTATACTCAGGGGCAATTATGACCACCCCGTCAGAGGACCTGATCCTTCCTGCAAATTCCAGTGTGCTGTCCCCGGGCGAATCCTGGTATTTGAGCCTCTCATTGAAAACCGGGAATTCATACCCGGCCAGGTCGATTATTTCAGCTTCCGCCATCCCGGTTTCATGGATAAGGTTATTGACATAAAGAGCTATCCTGTGGCTGTTGCGGCCTTTCCTGACGCTCGGCGAAATGATTGCTATTCTTGGCATGGTAAATGAATTATTTCTGTCGCTTGTAATTCATCAGCAGGGTCACTCCCGGATAACCGATACCGGCAAGTTCGGGGTAATATTGATAGGTCTCCTCCCTGGTGAAGAAGCCGGTTACCACAACATGATAATAGTCCCATTGCAGTACTATTTCAACCGGAAGGTTAAGCTTCGACTCTATCCTCCTTTTTGCCCTCAGAGCCTGTGATTCCTTGTTGTATATGGCTACCTGCAGTGCGATTGTAGGTTCGGGAATTGCTTCTTCTGCGAGATCTGATGCAGAAACCTTTTCCGACAGGCGGAATATCGGGTCATGCCTTATCTCCAGCGGATTCAGGGCAGTAACCCGCTCCACAGCTTCAACAGGCTTCATCAGCCATATATCTCTCAATCCCAGCATTTCGAGGATGGGTACTATTTTCATCATCTCCTCCATGCTGCTGAACCCGGTTATCCTTACCTTGTGCAATCCTTCCTCGTAAACAATAACAACTGGTTTTTCAAGCACTGCCGAAAGTTTTTTCTGAAGTGCTGCTGCATTTGATTCAAGGCGGAATGCTCCGACCTGGATCGACATTTCGGGAGTGATGGCTGGTATGATCCTGTCTTCGTAAGACTCCCTTATTCTTGCAAGCGAATCCTCCCTGGTAACCAGCAATATCTGCTTTTCCATTGCAAGCAGGTGTATGATCCACAGTTCCTTGAATCCAAGCTTGTTAAGCTTGACAACGTTTTCATCGACCTCCTTGCGTGATTTAAGATCCAGGATACGGACACGGTAATAATCCCCGGCCACTGTGATCTCAACCCTTTTGCCAAGATTCCTTTCAAGAATCCTCCTGAACCGCTCGGCAAGCGCTCGTGACCTGAAAGCTCCTATCTGAATGGCCCAGCTGTCTTCGGAAATGGTATATACCTCTTCCGTCATTTCATGGATGATAGTATAGGTTGTGTCTTTGCGCACCGGCGGCTTCCCGGGTATCTCAACCGGTTTCAATGTCTCTTTAGCCGGTTTTACTGCCTCTTCAACAGGTTTCACCGCTTCCTCAACCGGTATTGGCTGAATTTCTTCAGGCTGCTGGGATGGCTCGTCTGCTTTTCGGGCGGTATCAGTATATGTAACCACAAAATCAAGGCCATCTATTATATCCCCCTCTACATTGCCGGAGATTTCAAACTGCAGCATTTCAGGATCAGATTTCATTCCAAGTCTCGACAACTGTGTGCTATCGATACGTACAATATATTTACCCGGATTAAGCCCGAAATAGCTAAAGTAGCCGTCGTCTTCGGTCACTGTATTGCCGGCAGGATCAGATCTGGTGTCGGTGAAGCTGACTATTATACGGCCCAGACCCCGCTTAACCCCCGATTCATCGAGACTGACATTACCGACTGCTTCACCAGCAATAGCTACAGGGATCTCGACCAGCTTAAGTATATTTGGATCAACCGCAATGCTGTAAGACTTTTTCGGAACCCGCCATGCTATATTTTCAAAACTGTTGTCTTCTATTTCAATAAAGCAGTGTGTATATGGTTCAAGACCCAGGATCCGGATTGTGGTATCCCGGTCGCTCTTCACTATCCGCCCGCTGTTGGTCCGGATGTTGAGTCCGTAAGCTTTTGGTTCATCATCATCCTTTTTGCCGTTCGAATTAAGGTCAAGGAATGGCACTATGGAAATGCCTCCTCTGCCTACATTTGTCCTGTTGTCGGCGCCCAGGTATTTTGTCTTCCTGTCATTGATAATACTTCCTCTTGCAAACTGGACAAAACTGGTCCGCCTGTCTGTCTGTCTTACTGATGCGCCGGTCTGGGCAAACGCAAAATCATACCGGAATCCCGCCTCAGCCAGGGTAACGTTGTTCCTGAAGTTTTTTTCAAATGACAGGTTGAGATAGGCATTCTTAAGAAGGTATTTTTCAATCCTGGCTTTTGCTGAGTAAAACCTGTTCTCCGTGTACCCGTATTGAACCTGCGGCATCAATAAAAAACCACCCGGCAGCCTGAACGACATCGACAGGTTGCTGTACACGTAGGGCTTTACCTCTTTTAGCATCAGCAAATAGGTTGTCAGGTTGGTATTGATGCCGAACAATGATCCTGAGATCATCCATTCTCCGGTTGTGTACCTGGTAGTTGGAAGGACGATCTGATAAAGTGAGATCCTCTGATAAGTGTTTGCTTTTCCTATCCTGAGAGGAATTGAAAGAGTGGCCTTTCTTTCTTCCCTGTAATTATAGAATATGGCTTTCTGTTCCTTGTCGTACCAGGTGTAATTCAGATCAAGCTGCATGTTTGAAGGCAGCCTGTAACTGAGCGTTCCCTTTGCCCTTACTCCATGGGTGTATTCACCCGAAAGAAGGAGGTTGTTGCTGAGCCTGAACGAACTCATAAAGAAAGGCATTATGGGCTGGGCGGAAAGAGAGGAGAGATATTCTGCACCCGCACCAACGGTTATGCCCCTGGTAAGGCCATAGTTAACAATCCCCCTCGAGAAAATACTGTGAAGGGTATCTTCAACCATACCGGCGCTTACAGTGTATTCAAGCGTTTTCTCCGGAAGGAAATTATATGGAATGACTATATTCTGTTCGCGCGTCCTTTCTTCTCCCCATGGACCGTAAAACTTCAGCCTGACCATGGAATTGCCGTATACCATCGGGACCTCAAAAGTGAAAAAGCCCGAAGCATCTGCTTTTACGTAGTTGACCAGTACATTATTTACATAAAGCTCTACTATCCAGCCTGGTTCAGTTCTGTCGCTAAGGGTGTAAGTGCCAAATGATCTCCTGTATGTTGTCGGGGTATTTGTAAGTTGTACGCCCAGTACAGGATTGAAAATCGATGAAACTGAGTTTGTTGTTATCTTTCCGGCCATAATCTGCCGGAGAGGTGCGAAATCGTTGTTTACATAACGCCAACGGTAAAACTGCTGCTTTTCCGAAAATTGTTCGGAGGAGTTGTAATAAAGGTTGGCGGTTGCTTCCCCTCCAGCTACCATCGCTCCCAGGTTAAGGTTTAGCCGTACATCTGACCGTCCCTTTATTTCCTGGGAAGCGAGGGCAGACCAGTCGGCCATTCCAAACCTGAAGGCAGGATAAGTCCGGCCTATGGACGTGTCGGCAATAACATCTCCCCTCAGGCTGGACAGGTTTCTTCGCATATCCTCCAGCCGCATTTCCCTTATCAGGGGGAGTTCGAGCTTGCTGCTCACAGTAACCGAGAGGCTCCGGAAATTGAATTTGCAGTCGAGACCGAAGACCTTGTCAAACCACACTGATTTAAGGTACAGGTTTGATTCTGTTCGTATCAGGTCACCTTTTCCCAGCTCATGTTTCAATCCCTGGTAATCTATTACACCTTCATTTCGCGAAATAAGAAATTCAGCCTCGGGATTGATAAAAAAGCCTTTTATGGTTTCAAATCCGGGGGAGGCTTCATTTTTGATTTTCAGAAAATCGAAAAGACGGGTTACCGGGAGGTATAATTCTTCATCCTTTATAAGGGCTTCTATTTCCCAGCCTCCGATACGGGGGATCTCGAGAAATACGGCAATTTCGTCGTATTCAGGCAGATCCTGGGAACGGGCCGGTGTATGCCATGAAAGAATCAGTGCAAATACACCAAAAAGAAATATCCTCCTGACAGCCGGATGCATACATCCTGAAAACCTTGAACCGGAGTATGCTTTACTGACTGTCATTTACTATTTCATTAATAAGATTCCGATACCAGTGTTATTCCCTGACCAGAGTGATATTGAAAGTCCCGGTATAACTGCCCGGGGGATTTGCTGCCGTATTTCCCACATTAAGGATCCCTCCTACATCCAGGTAGATGGAAACGTTAAAGTGTACATTTGATACAAAGGGAGAAGCAGGATATGAGCTTCCGACTGTAAGCTGCATTGATCCTGAGGGTGTTCCTGTAAGGGAGGTTGGCGGACCGTTAAGGATTGCGATCACTGTCCCCGGATGTGCATGGACCTCAAACCTGGCTGCGGTAACGGTATATCCCAGATTCAGCAGCACCACGTCTCCCGATGCAAGACGGCTGTTATCGGGAAAAACGGTTACAGTGCCTCCGGAAATCCCATGGTAAAAAGCTCCGAAGCTTAGTATCTGAGCGGTTGGTGTTATCCTGATCGGCCGGGGAGGAGGTTCCTGGGCATTCAAAAATTTTGTAGTTGACAAAAGAAATAGTACTGTTATCAAAAACCTGTACCAGTCAGTATACATTCCGATTATTTTTTTGTTGACCATCAGTTTTTAATTAAAACCTTCCTTGAGCCCCTGTAACTGCCCGAATTAAAGTTTACAAAATAAATTCCATCCTTTAATCCGGGATTAATCTCAAAGTAACCATGTTCAACAACTTTTTTAACAACAAGAAGCTGGCCGGTCAGATTGGAGACTGTCATTATTCCTTTGCCTGTTTTATCAGTATTGATAAATACTTTTAAAATTCCGTGGGAACTGTAAACAGAGAACATGGTTTCATCAGCCGGCAGGTCATCAACAGCTGTCGGTTCAGATGACAAATTAAGCCAGAATCTGTTATTATACTCACCTTCACTAAGATAAACCCTGTAATCACTGCCATTCATCAGATCCTGCTCGATGCCTGAAAATAGATCGGTCAGGAATATTTTATTGCCTGAAAGTTCCTCTTCGACATAATCAAGGCTGAAAACAATATAGCCGTCATGGCTTATTTTGATTCCAAGCGGTACCTTTGTAAGTTTCTCTCCTTCAGGAGGCAGTGCATTTATCGATAGTTTTTTCCCGTCACTTCCGACAGAATAAAGATTAGGAACCTCATAATCAGTATTCATTAGTTTAAGTGCATCAAGATAGCTGTCAAATCCGGAGGTTGCCTTTTCATCAAAATATATAACAGCCCTGTCGATTGTAGTGGTATCATCTTCGAATGAAGCATTAAGACGTAAAAGCGGAATCTGGCTCTTAATTTCGGATTTCATGAATCCATGGGATGTATCTGTTATTCTGACGCTGTTTGTCAATCCGAGGGTCCCGATAACAGGAAATGTTCCATCAGTGACATGAACAAAAAATGCCTGCATTGAAGGAATGATGTTTGTTGCAAATCCGGGATCGCTGGATACTCCGTTTATGTAAGTGTTGTAAGTACCGGCATATTCATCAGTGGTGCTGGCCTTGAAATAGTAAACAGCATTATCAATATTGGTTTTGGTCCATCCTGCAGCATTCCAGTCAATAGCAGACGGATAGGGATTTCCTACAAGATTGAATCCCTTTGTATATGTATTATTATGATTGAACAGGGTAGCTGAGACGGGGCCATTATTAACTACGCCGGTTGCATCTACTGTTATGGATGGCACGGATGAACCCAGGAACAATGCATAACCCTCAAGAGGATTCAGAGGATCAGATGAATTCACGTAACTGACCCACCCTGAGGATGCCCTGGTTTCATCATACCTGTAAACCGGAGCAAAGTACGGATCTCCCAGATTGACCTCATCTCCGAATTCATTAACTGTAGCATCCTGAAAAGGTGAACTGAAATACTTGTACCCGAAACCTGAAGGCAGGTATCTTTGTATGGTCACATCACCGGTAATTGTTCCGGCCCCATTCCCATCAATAAATGCAGTTGCTGAGGCTGATGATACAAGAGTTAAAAATCCGGCCGATGAAAGATTTCCGTTTGAAACAAGAACAGATCCTGTGATATTCAGAGGAGCCGTCAGGCTCACGCCTGCGGAATTATTTATTATCAGGTTCCTTATATTGTTACCGGCGAAGATATTACCGACCGATTGGGGTGATGCCCCGTTCATTTCAACAACACCATCGGAAGCTGTGAAAATTCCATTATTCGAAATTGTCCCTCCGATCTGCAGAGTATTGTTGTCAAGTGACAGTGAAGATCCCGGTTGAATTGTTATATTATTCACAGTTCCGGCTGAACCTCCTGCCAGAATTGGTTCCCGGGTGACATCAGGTATTAAAATATGAGTTGTGGGATAAGGTATATATCCGCATGACCAGTTGCCTGAAACATTCCAGTCGTTACTGACGGATCCGGTCCACGTTAGTTCTGAAATTGAGAATGGACTTGTAGAGATAAGTGTTCCGCATCCTGCTACAGTTGCAGTATTTATAACTGTATAACTTCCGGGGACACTTGCTGCAAGATTTATTTGTCCGGTCAGAATATCTGTGAAAACGAGGCCTGCTGAGGAAGAAAATGTCCCTGCAATGCCTCCGGTTCCGAAAACAGGGAGCGGATTAAGGTCATTCTGACAATATGGTATTCCCGGATAGTTGAAAGCGGGTTGGGGGATAGTGATATTTGTAGTCCTTGCCCCGCTGGTACCACAGTTGTTCGTCGCGGTAACGCTTAATATTCCGCCTGTGGCAGAACTGCTGAAATCTATTGACACTGAATTTCCGATTCCGTTTATTGTCTGCCCTGTTCCGCTGAAAGCCCAGTTATAGGTCACACCTGCAACTAAAGGTACTGTAAATATGTTTCCTGCTGATCCCGGACAAACCTGTGCCGGAGCGACGGTAAAATCACCGGGAGTCGATGCAACGACAGGGAAGGATATCATTACCTCATCTGATGATGTGCAGGGTCCGTTGCTGATTGTCCACCTAAGCGTATAAGTATTACCCAGTACTCCGCTGAATGGTGAATCATGCTGAATACTGCTCGTGATCGATCCTCCGGTTCCGGTGATTATGGTCCAGAGTCCGGAGTATGGAGAAGGATTATTTCCGGCAAGATTTGTTCCGGATAAACCGCATAATGATTGGTCTGTACCTGCTGCTGCAGTAGTGGGTGTCACATACGCAGTAACAATTCCGGCATCCACAACACCTGTCCCGGATCCGTTGTTGTATGTGAAGCTGGTAAGCTTGTATGCTCCTGCTGAAGGAGTTGGAAGAACAAATGGCAATGAAGATACTGTCACCGGCGTTTGCGGTACATTGTCTATTGTGTACCCCAATGTATAGTTAAGGCTTATAGGATCAAAGGAGGTAAATGCAACAGGAATGCCTCCGAGTCCGCACACTGAACCTATTGCCGAAAAGGCAGCGCGTGCCAGAGTACCTGAAATACATGCTGATGTGAAATTACTGCCGGTAGTTGAAATGCTAACATTATGCCTTGTTTCTGCTGTTCCGTTGTATTCATCTCCTGTTGTGACAGAATTAATAGAAGTCCATAAACCTGAAATATATTCAGCTACTCTCATGTCATTTATCCCATGGGTCGCCATTAATGGTGTCAGGTCGCTCTGGGGATCCCATGCAATTTTGACCTTCGCATTGGTTGCAATAGCTGATGAAACAGTCCAGTATTCCGCAGTATTTGTAACTCTAAGAGGTGAAGCAACAGAGGTCGCCGTGTTATTTGGGGTAAAAAATTCTGCAGTAAATGGTTGTGTACTTCCTGCACCGGAAGTAAGTGTGAAGGCATGCCCTTTGATAGTTCCTTTGCCCAGAGGATATACAAAAATATCCCCGTTTATAATGTATTTGGTCAGAGGTCCGCTGATATATGAAGCTGTGCTTCCTCCTGCAGGTGTTACAGCATTTGATGAGGTGCTTAACAGAGTAAGGGTGGCAGAAGATCCGGTAGTTATAACACCATTGGTAAGAAGCAATTCATTGTACACTTCTATTGCTCCTCCGTTTTCAATTACAAGGCCTGCAGAATTATTAATTTCCATGTTATGGAATCTGCTGGTACCTGTGAAGTTTCCCATCGTCCCGCCCAGTGTCTGTACGGTTGTTCCCGAAAAAGATACAGTGGCCGACGGAGATGATCCTGCACCACTTCTGAAAATACCGCTATTAAACCGTTCCAAAGTACCCAGGATAATAAGCTTCCGGTTATTGACACTGTTGTCAAGTGTCGGTCCGTCAATAACCAGACGTTTACAGAAGGTAATATCTTTATTTGGAAGTATTCTGGTTCCTGTTCCGGTAAATAGTGCATTAGGCAGATTGTTGAACAATGAAGCTACTATTGTATAGGTACCAGTACCCCCAAATTCAATAGTTCCATTGCCTGCACAATCGGTAAATCCGGAATAATTACCCCCCGGAAGATTGCCCCCTTCCAGGTATAATGTTCCATTTCCATGCACATATCCAATGCTATGCCCGAAAGTGGGACTGAGGATCCTCAGTCGGTTATTGATCGTGGTTGAAAAGACATATATTCCATTTGTGCTGACACTTACTATATGATTTATTATGACGATTGCGCCGCTTGGTCCCCCCGGAGGACAGGGAGGTGAAGCT
>CAZTDW010000162.1:0-2988 GCA_964611835.1 uncultured Rikenellaceae bacterium
ATTATCGGGATGCATGAATTCATCAACAATTGTCATGATTTTTCTTCCCGACAGATCATATAAATTAATGGAGATATCTCCTCCCCTCTTAAGGCTGATTTCAATTGTGGTGACTGAATGACAGGGATTTGGATAATTCTGATACAGCATGTAACCGCCATCATCAGGATCCGTGGCCGGATTTGTTACCGAAAGCGGGCCGTCTGATATCAGTGCATTTTTACTGCCGGGGGTCAGCCAGCAAAGATCGGTCCAGCTCTGAGGAAGGTCGTTATCCAGATATGACTTCAAAAGTGACAGCGATCTTCCGTCACCATCCGCCATTGATGGCCAAGGATCATCGTCAGAATAATTAAGTGAATCAACAATAAGCATATACTGGTTATAGAGCCTGATGCAGTCACCGCTGTTTCCCAGCCCGAAGCTGAAATTACCTGTCCGGTTCCTGACTAACGGGAATTGCTTTTTAAAGAGCGATGTATCCTCGCAAAGCACAAAATATGAACTAACAGGCATAATCACATTTTCAGGGATAACGAATGTATGGTCATCCCTGTCATCCTTCATTATCCATCCGGAGATATCCACATCATAGGCGGCGCGGTTGTGGAGTTCTACCCAGTCGGCAGCATCTGCTTCATCGGAAGAATGATAGTTCACCTCATTTATTATAACCGGAGCAGTGCCGACAGTATCCGGTGTAAAAAAGGCTTTGAAGGAAGTATTCTTTGTCAGCACAAAAGATATACGAGCCGAAGTTTCTGTGATTGGAGGCAGACCCTCCCTGTTTATCTCCCATCCTGAAAAACGGTAGCCCGGTTTTGGCTTTGCAGCCAGATCAAGAGGTATACCGGTGAAATATCTTCCTGAATGAACGCCGGAAGGAATTATCTTGGGTCCCATGTAAAGATAACCATATTCAGGATCCTGGTTTGCCACCTCAGCAATTACAGTATTTGAAAGCTTGAAATAACGCCTCAGCATATTTATTGCTGTATCAGGTCTGGTCACAGCAAAATTCCTCATGGTCTGGACATGCATCTCCCACTCATCCATTGATGATGGCAAAGGCCTGATCCATGATTCTCTGAGAGGATCATTAACTAACTGGCCACCCCACCTTTGTATGTGAAATGGCATCTCATCCCTGATAATACCCTGAAGACTGTCAACAAGATGTATGATGCTGTCCGGGGAGAAGGTCGTATTCATCAGAAAGGTGATCCTGTTCAGGAATTCATTCCGGAACCTGCTTCCTTTCAGCAGGTTGTTGAAAAGGACTACTGACCATGGAGGATTCGGCCAGTTGTTGCCGTTATACGGCGTTGTCGCAAGAAGGATCGAGTTCCACCGGGTATTGTTGCTGCGGACCACCTGGTCCATGTCATAGCATACCCAGCGCCACCTGTTATATCTTCCTGTTCCTGCCCTCCAGTACCTGATATTATTGCCCGGCCAGTCGTCAGCACTCAGATAGATCTGAGCAGCCATATAATCAATGAAGCTCTCTATATCCATCTGCCTGTTCATATAATCGTAAATACCAGGGTCATTTGAATGAGCCGCAAGATAATTCAGCATATTAAGATAGTGCCCGGCACTTCCCGATTCAACATTGGAGGAAACGGAAGGATTGTTCTTTATGACGTTAAGGTTATCTTCGGTGATTCCATAGTGTTCCTCAAAATAGGCTTCATTATATTTCTCCCTTATGTTATGAATTCCCCAGTACTGCCCGTTTATAAACACCACAGCAGGCTGAAACGCCTGGTTTTCCACCTTAAGGTTGTCAACGAGGGTATGACCCAGTCCGTCCCTGAACATTGTCATCATCTGATCATCAGAACTGCTGCGTATCAGAAAGCTTTCAAATTCAGTAATGCTTTCATCTTTAAATAGTTTACATTCAAAGCTCCCTTTTCCGTACTGCTTCCGGGCGAAAACCTCGAATGATTTTATCGGATAGCGCTGCCGGGAGCATCCTCCGAAGATCCTTATCCCTGTAAGCTGGTTAATGAGAACATTCCCCTGTTCATCAAAAAGCTCCACATTAACAGGCCGCTCCCAGTCCTGGTTAACGTTCATGGGAGTATTTGAGCATCCCGCACGGATCCCGTTTGTCCCTATTACATAAATGCCAATTGTATCGCTGAAGAGGTTCTCTTGATTTGTTACAAGTGAAATAACCGGTAGGTTTTTATTCACACCGATGAAAAACGTATGAGTATTTATCTCACTTTCCAGCAATCCATCCTTAAAGGATTTCGCCCTGATGCAGGTGGTTTTATCTATGACAATGGGGACAGAATAAGAAGGAGATTCCCTTAAAGGCTCCGATCCGTCAGTTGTGTATCTTATTATTGATCCTTCTTCAGATAAAAGTGTAATGGTAACAGATGAGGAATAGAATCCGCCGGACTGAGAAAATGATGGTTTTTCAAGAATGGAAGGATAGCTGGTCTCACCGTTTGAAAAACCAGGCGAGGGTTTGCTGAAAAATCCAAACCTCGAAATATCAGAGGCACTTCTTCCAAATGAAATGTTGTTCCTCTGCTGTGAATAGGTCAATGAGTCAGCGACATTTTTTCCCGGATCATAAATGCCTATGAACTCTCCTTCAACACTCAGCTTGAAGCTGGTATGCAGGTCATAATTCTTTTCATCGGCATAAAATACCTTATATCCTCCGGCAGGAATGACCGTCCCAGATGGGATCTTCCATTTGTCAGGTTCCGATCTGTCATCCGTAAGGTAGTATCCGCCGAGGTCAACCGGCATCTGGCTGTAGTTGTAAATCTCAATCCAGTCGACATAGGTTGCTAATCCCGCATAATAAGCACTGTTTGATGCAAGGATCTCATTTATGTAAACGGGACCTGCCTCCACCTTAAAAAAGATGGATAGAAATAAAAAAGCAAGAAATATGCTTTCCGATCTGTTTTTTACAGATCCCATGGTTTATATGGAAATAGTCATTTTATCGTTCGA
>CAZTDW010000162.1:2998-9024 GCA_964611835.1 uncultured Rikenellaceae bacterium
AGTAACACTAACGGAACCTATTTTGCCACCCATAGGGGGATTTATTTTGGCAACCTTTACGGTAACCTTTTTAATGCCGTCCATCTCCTCATGAATGGCATTCAGTATCCTCCCGGCGATGTTTTCGAGAAGATATGATTTCATTTCCATTTGCTTTTTTACTATCTGGTAAGCCTGCTGATAATTCACCGCATCCTTAAGATTGTCACTTTCAGCAGGTTTGGTCATGTCAGTCTCGATCACAAGATCAACCATGAATTTATTCCCTACTTTCTGCTCTTCCTTGTAATGACCGTGAAAGGCATAGAATTCCATGTTTTCAATCTGAATATGACCCATAAAAATTTGGTTTATATTATAAACTCATTAATACCTGCAATACGTTTATAATGAAGAAAAGTTTTACAATTATAAAATTAATCATTATTATGAAACCCGATTCCCGCCCGGGCTGAGCAAAAAATGAAAAAATCTCATTACCTAACTATCGTCCCCTGCTCTCATGGGAGCGGGGGATAAGAGGGGGTGAGGTGAGTCACACCAAGGAAAAAATCATTTTTTTTTAGCTGAGTCTTAAATTCATCCTATTTTTGTAGTCTTAAATTTCAGAGGGATGAGTGAAGAAGTCATTAACGGCAGTGAAGAATCAAAATCACCGGTCAGCTTTATTGAGCAGATAATTATTGATGATCTCCGGGAAGGGAAGAATGGAGGAAGGGTTCATACCCGTTTCCCTCCCGAACCCAACGGATATCTTCACATAGGACATGCCAAAGCCATTTGTCTCGACTTCGGGATGGCAAAAAAATACGGGGGAAAGTGTAATCTCCGTTTCGACGACACCAATCCTGTCAGGGAAGAAGTTGAATATATTGACTCTATCAAAGAAGATATCAGATGGCTCGGATTTGACTGGGAGGACAGGGAATACTATGCTTCCGACTATTTCGGAAAGCTTTTTGATTTTGCCATTGACCTTATTAAGCGCGGTCTGGCGTATGTCGACGATCAGCCTGCCGATGTCATCTCAACCCAGAAAGGGACGCCGTCTCAACCTGGTATATTAAGCCCGTACCGGGAAAGGCCGGTGCAGGAAAATCTCGATCTTTTTGAGAGGATGAACAATGGTGAATTTGAGGAAGGCAGCAGGGTTCTCAGGGCCAGGATCGACATGAGTTCACCAAATATGCAGATGCGTGATCCCATAATTTACAGGATCATTAAATCATCCCATCACCGTACTGGTGAAGCGTGGAAGGTGTATCCGATGTACGATTTTGCACATGGGCAGAGTGATTATTTTGAAGGCATAACCCACTCACTGTGCACCCTGGAGTTTGAAGTGCACCGGCCACTGTACGACTGGCTTATTGACCAGCTTAAGACTGATGAATACCGACCCAGGCAGATCGAGTTCAACAGGCTCAATCTTACCTATACGATGATGAGCAAGCGTAAATTGCTTGAGCTGGTGCAGGAAGGCAAAGTCTCGGGCTGGGATGATCCGCGCATGCCTACCCTGTGCGGCCTCCGCCGCCGTGGTTATACTCCTGAATCGATAAGGAAATTCGTTGACCTTATAGGATACACTAAATTTGAAGCCATTAATGATGTTTTACTCCTGGAGCATGCTGTGCGTGATGACCTTAATCTGAGGACCCCAAGGGTCTTTGGTGTGCTGAATCCGTTGAAGGTTGTGATCACAAATTATCCTGAGGATAAGGTAGAAGAAGTTGATCTTATCAATAATCCTGAGGATGAAACCATGGGCACCCGCAAGGTTCCGTTCGCACGTGAAGTTTACATCGAACAGGATGATTTCATGGAGAATCCCCCGAATAAGTTTTTCAGGCTTTCACCCGGAAACGAAGTACGTCTCAAGGGAGCTTATATCATTAAATGCACCGGATACAGCAAGGATGCAGACGGAAAGATCATCGAAGTGCAGTGCACTTATGATCCTCACACAAAGAGCGGCGGTCAGCTGTCGGACAAAAAAGTAAAGGGTACCCTTCACTGGGTTTCTGCAGCTCACGCACTGGATGCAGAGGTGAGATTGTATGACCGCCTTTTTGACCATGAGGATCCCGCAGGACAGAAAGAAGACGATTACAGAAACTTTCTGAATCCCGATTCACTCAAGATCCTTAAAGGATGCAAGGTCGAGCCGTCGCTGAAGATGGCCAGGCATCTGGATAAATTCCAGTTCCAGCGCCTGGGTTATTTCTGCATCGACTATGATTCGACACCGGATCATCTAGTTTTCAACCGCACTGTCGGACTGAAGGATACGTGGGCGAAGATGAATAAATAGGGCGACGGGCAAAAGGCGCCTGGCGACAGGAAATCTTATCATAAACAAACTATTAAAAAACCTTATCTAGCCCATAATAATTTAATAAGTTCTCTGAAATCTTTTACCAGACTTTCTTCCCATAGCCTGGAGCCTTCTGCCTTTTTTGGCATACTATTTGCTTGTGAATCAGATAAAATCTGATTAGTCATTCAAATTCCGGGAAGTATGAAACCGAAGATCATTTTTCAATACGGTTTTCTGTCCTTTCTTGCGATTCTGGTCATATCATCATGTGAGAAAATTACTAATGATAATTACGGAAAAGGAAAGGCCGAGTTTTCATTAAGCATGCCTGCGGAAACAACCAAGTCTGATGCAGGAGCTCCAACTAACAGTGGTATTTCTCCTTACCACATAATGATATCTGCCGATGACCCTGAAGGAAATCATGTAATTGCAGATTCACTTATACCGGTTTACGCTTTCGGCTCAGGCTTCACCAGCGAGGATGTCGAGTTGCAGTCCGGAGATTATAACCTTACAAAATTTCTCGTAATAGATCCGTCGGGATCAGTAATTTACGCTGCTCCGGTCGAGGGATCGCCCCTCGCCTACCTGGTGAATGATCCGCTTCCCATTCGGTTTTCGATTGTTGCGGATCAGGTCACCCGTATTGTCCCTGAAGTGCTGCTTGTTGGTGATCAGGCGCCCGGGCAGTTCGGTTATGCGAGTTTCGGCATGCAGATAATCAAGCCTCTCGATTTCTGGACTGTCTGCGTTCTTGACTGCCCCTTATGCATGGCTCCAATACTGCTTACTGATGCAAAACTTACCGTTTTTGCAGACAACGGCTGGCATTACAGCTTTGCTCTTGAAGAAAAGGTAAATCACCTGGTAATCAGGGGAGGTTCGGAAGTTTATCTTTTCCTGCTTGAAAAAGAAGGTTACCTGCCGCAGACTCTGCAGTTCACTGCAAGGGACCTTGCGGCTACAACCATGGAAAATCCGCTGTCGTTAAAGATCCCCTGGGGAAGCAACCAGTGGAAAGTACTTGAGCTTCAGCCCGGACCAATTGAAGGCAAGGATGCCATGATCTCCAATCTCGAACCAGAAAGGAACTTCGGGGATCATAAGTATTTTGAAGCCACATTCCTCTCAGAACCTGTGCTGACAGTGATGCGTTCAAACAGAAGTCTCGTCTGGTTTGATCTTAATTCACTGCCGAAATCAGCCATGCTAAAAAAGGTAACCCTTCAGCTGTATTATGAGATCCCGGTACCATGGGATCCGGAGGTGTTTATAACCGGACCGGTTACAAGTCCGTTATGGGCCGGTGGGGTGCTTCAGCAGATTGTCGAGCCATGGGAAGAACACAAGGTAACCTGGGACAGTCAGCCAAAAACAATTGAAGCAAATCAGGTATTCATCTCCCCGTTCAACCTCAATGCAAATCGTATTACGGTTGATGTAACAACACTGTTCATGCCGGTAAATGAAATCTCAGCAGCCAATTACGGAATGCTGTTCAGACTTTGGCCAACCGAGAAGTTCCCGGGATTCCGGTTTGTATCAAGCGACTATCCCATGGCTGCAATGAGGCCGAAGCTTACAATTTACTATACTATAAACTGAATACACATTGAATCCTGTTGAGATCCCGGGATAGCCCTGGAGAACAGGGAATGAGCATTTGAGCAGAAAAACAGGGTCATCGGGAGATTTGAAACTAAATAAGAAAGATATCGTATTTCTGAGTACACAGAGAAAAATATTTGAAACAATTACGTAATTAATTACGTAACAGGCAAGTAATAAATTACGTAATTAAAGTTTAGGAACAGAAAAATCATAAGGATCCTTTTTTTTTAATTTGGTATTCTGAAACAAGTAAAACTTAACATTATGAGACGGTTGCTTCCCATTCTGCTGATAGTTATTGCAGCAGTATCCTGCAAGGACCTGGGGGATGATGAGAACACTCCGGGGGTATCTGAAATAGTGGTCACCGGTAATTTATCAGCTTATTCAGATGCAGCTTCAAACCGTTCCACCGGTACATGTGATCCGTTTGAGCTTAAAGATGTTATTATCACAGACGATTCCGTTATGATAACGGTATCTTATTCCGGAGGATGCAAAAAACACAAATTTGAAATAATCTGGAATGAGACCCTGTCGGGCACAACACCTCCTCAGACCAGGTTCATTATCATACATGATGCCAACGGGGATATGTGTGAAGCTTATATCACGGAGACACTTGGTTTTCCAATAAATGATCTTACATCGACAGTCTCGTTTGACACACTTTACGTGGATATTCTGAACGGGGCATCTCCGGCAGATTCTGTGTCGGCAGGCGGATGGAATCCTCCGGATAATGATGGGAACGATGACGATGGTTATAAGATCGAATTTACCGAAGGTGATGAATGCGTAACCAAGGTCACTGCAATGAAGGTGATTTGCGGAGCCGGATTATGGGATAACCTGTGGTTTGCACTTGATGACACCATAAGTACGGGTATTGACGGTTTTTATTTCCATAAGTATCTGCAGCCTGTGGCTATAGACAAATCTATTGAGGGATTTGTTCCCGTACATGGTAAAAGGTATGTTGTGGGGGGCAGGATCCTCAGGGATCATGCTTTTATGAGTGTTCCTGTCTGTATGGCCTTTTCAGGTCCTTCAGTTCCGGTGAAGATAATGTGCATAAAGGAAATGGATTAAGAATCCGAAGGTCCTCTGTATTTTATAACGGCAAAGACCGTCAGTGGTGAAGAGCCTAATTTTTATAAAGGTAACACAATTTGATGCAAGTACTATCCCCTTTGCGTCCTTAGTGCAGACTTAGAGTTCTTTGCGGTTAAAATTTAAGATTCCATTTCATTTGGCATTTACAATTTTAGAATAAAATTTTTATATTTGCACCCTCAAAACTGCTCCGTGGTGTAATTGGCAACACGTCTGACTCTGGATCAGAAAAGTCTAGGTTCGAGCCCTAGCGGAGCAACATTAATGAGCCAACTGCGAGGGTTGGCTTTTTTACATCCATATAGCCTTGTTGATCAACAAGGGCTCGAACGCCAGCGCGGCAGTCCGGCTCCTTCGCTATTCCGACATAACATGTCGGAATTTAACGCTCGGCCCGGTTCGAGCCCTGACGGAGCAACCAGAATGCCGGTTCTTTAGCCGGCATATTTATTTTGTGACAACAGGGCGAGAAGTTTATCCCGACATTCCGAGTGAACCGAGGAATTGTCGGGAAGCCCTAGCGGAGCAACTTAAAAATGAACCACTTATACAATTTCAAGTATAGGTGGTTTTTTCATGTTGCTAGGTTTATGCTAGGTTTTTGACTATTTTATGAGTAATGAACGAAACTTCTGACAAGGTTGGTGGTAATTAACACCAATTTCTATATTTTAAAAATAACAGTGTCCTGTTCGGAACCCTGAACGGTTAAAAGTTGCAACCGAATAAGGTTTGGCATTCTTCTGGCATGAAATCAAAAAAACCACTTATAATTTTCTGTAAATGGTTGATTGTCTGTGCTCCATCCTCGCTGATGAAAGTTACAATCCCTTCAACCGTAACGACCTGATATCCTAGTTCTTTATCCAATTAAGTATACACTTGTGCAACTCCGGTAACATCTCATTAAAGGTGTGATCGCAATCAAAAAGCACCAGTTTTGAACCAGATGGATTCCTCTCCTGAAACTTACGAT
>CAZTDW010000163.1:0-9019 GCA_964611835.1 uncultured Rikenellaceae bacterium
ATAAACGAAAAAATACCTGGATAGGGATTATTACTCACATGGCTTTCAATAGTGTTCCTTTAATTGGACTCATAATCGGGATAATTGGATAAGACATATACTCCGACTAATTTTATTTAACACAATGGGAAAAAAGTTGTCAATATTTGTACTGTGCGGCTTAATGGCTTTTCTATTATTAAGCTGCCAGAAAGATGATTCTGAAATTACTTCTAATCAACCAAATGCGAAATTAAAACAAGTATTGCTTTTCGCGAATATTGATTCACAGGATCCGATCAGCATAGTTGAAGAATATGAGTACGATGATAACGGGAAAGTAAGCAAAGTATCGTCTCCGATGTACGATAACGGGACGATTGTTGGAACCATTAAGTACGATCTATATGAATATGATTCGTCAGGCCGGTTAATGAAAATCCGCAACTATAATGCAAATTTAAACTCCCCGACAGGCTTTATCAATTTGAAAAACACCTCGTATAATTACTCGACGGACGGGAAAAAAATAAAAGAGACAATAGAATATCCCCTGGGAGGTATCAGTGAATATTCAGATTTCGAATATCAGAATGACCTACTATCAAAAGTTAGAAAATATTCCGGCGATAAACTGGAAGGTTATACTGAATATCAATATGACAAATCGGACAAATTAATTAAAGAAACATTCTATGCCTCTGATGATCAATGTTTAACCTATACTATCCACTCTTATACGGGTTCTCTGCAGACAAAATCGGATTTATATATGTATTCAAATAAGGCCCATTATCGATCTATAACCAGGACATTTGATAACAATAATAATCTCAAAATTCTTGAATCAAAAGAATTATCATTGTATAGTTCAATGATGAGCTGTGTTCTGAGATATAATTATTACGAATAATCTGCTGGATTTTTTACCCCGACAAGGGGACCTCTCTTTTTAAAACTGACCCCTCTATGACTACAAAATCCTTTATCCTTATAATCATTGGGATTATACTGATAGTAAGCATCATAATTATCCTGATCACATATAAAAAAGCTCTTAATGTAAATAGCTCAGGGATAAATTCAATTAAGTCGTTGATCTTTAAATCCACTGCAGGTGATATTGAATATATCCTGGAAGGAAGTGGTCCGGCAATATTGATATCACATGGAGTCACCGGGGGGATAGATCAGGGGATCGGGCTTCGTGATATGTACATAGGGCAGGGATACAGATACCTTTACATCTCAAGGTTCGGATACCTTAAATCCTCCTTCCCCGACAATCCATCCTCAAAACTGCAGGCCAAAGCATATAAGGAGTTGCTGAATTATCTTGGTATTGACAGTGTATTCATGTTTGGAAATTCTGCCGGGGGTCCGTCGGCAATTCATTTTGCAATTGACTATCCGGAAAGATGCAAAGGCTTAATGCTGGTTTCCTCAGCTGTCCCGGGAGATACAAAACCCCTGCCGCCGGAACCAGTCATGAAGGTCGTATTCGGTTGTGATTTCATTTACTGGAGCGCTATTAAGCTATTCGGAAGAAACATGCTGCAAATGTTTGTACCCGGGCCAGTTTTAAATAAATTATCGAAGCCTGAAAGGCAAGAGTTGATTAATGACATTTTGTTGGCAGGTTTCCCTATATCAAAACGGACAAAAGGTGTCCTGTTTGATACATATTTTTCCAATACCTCAATAGATGAAGGGATTGCATTTGAGAGCATTAAGTCACCTGTTCTGGTTATCCATGCAGAAGATGATCCCGCTCCTCCGATTGAAGGTGCCCGGAATATTTCTGAAAGAATACCTGATTGTGAGTTAATTACTTTCGATGTTGGAGGACACCTGATTTTAGGTCATGAGCAGGAAATAAAGAAGAGCATCAGTCTTTTCATTTCACGGCAGAAAAAAATTGATTGACAGTCTTTTAAAATCTGATCCGGTTACCAGCATGTATAATCACACTGCTGCCTGCAGGCGGGAAAAATTTATCTGCAGGAACCTGTCAGGAGAGTCTCTGAGAAATCCGGAAATTGCAATTATAAGACCCCTGTAATAATAATCAGTACCTTTAACCTGCGTTAAAATACGCCGGTAAATTAGAAGATCCTGGTTCTCAGATGACCTTATCCGATCGTTCGGAAGATTGAAATTAATGGCATGCTATGAAAACGACTGCTACAATATTGATAATGATGGAAGTACTGGGTTCCTGTCATTCAAAAAAAACAATAAATATGGATGAAACAGACAAAATTCTTACGGAACAGGTAAAATGCAACAAGACACCTTCAGTTCAATATTTCTATTTTAACCAGGACAGTATTATAAAGTCTTTTCAGATGGGTTTCGCTGACATTGCAAAAAAGAAGGAAGTTGATTGGTCTGTCACATACAATGGTTATTCCGTAACCAAAACATTTACCGCATTGGCAATTTTACAGCTGTTCGGGAAAGGGAAAATTGACATAAACAAACCCGTCAGTCAGTACCTACCTGAATTTATATATGGAACAGAAATCACAGTAAAACAGCTTCTCAGCCACACGGCAGGAATTCCCAACCCTGTTCCGCTTGATTGGACACATTCAGATAGCGAGCATAAAATGTTTGACAGAGATACTTTCTTTAATACAATCTTCGGAAAAAACAGCAAAACAAAATTTAAACCAAATGAAAAATTTGCTTATTCCAATTTAGGCTATGTCATTTTGGGACAACTGATTGAAAAAGTATCCGGGAAAAAATACGAAGAATACGTTACTGAAA
Organism: uncultured Rikenellaceae bacterium; assembly: GCA_964611835.1. Classification (GTDB taxonomy): domain Bacteria; phylum Bacteroidota; class Bacteroidia; order Bacteroidales; family VadinHA17; genus LD21. Next base: position 2,755 of record CAZTDW010000163.1, read on the forward strand.
ATATAATACAAAGGTTGCCTGTAAATCCTGGCGACCTGACTTTTGAAGTTATCAACGACGAAACTCATGCAACAGGTTATCACAAAAGAAGTTCGTTCTCCTACCTTTTATTAGGTATATTCATAAACAAGCAAAAGTTTATGGGAGAAGTAACAGGGAAATGGCGTTCGTTTAAGAAGTTTTACGTGAATGGTGCATCATATGGCGGACTGATTGGAACGCCAGCAGCATTTGTAGCATATCTTCAGGAACTCCTTAAAGCAGACAGCAGCCTGATCTCGGACGAGTACAGGCAATTGCTTTTTCAGGAAAACAAAACCAAGAACGGTGAAAAAACAGGAATGTGCCTGTCGTGGTTTACCGGTGATCTGGATGGAAACAGGTATTTCACACATGCAGGGGGTGGCGGTGGTTATTATTGTGAAATAAGACTTTATCCTGACATAAAGAAAGGGAGTGTGATTTTTACCAACAGGACAGGAATGTCGGACAAGAGATTCCTGGATAAACCGGATAAATTTCTTATTAACAATAAGTTCTACACGGAGAAATGATTTTCTTACTCAAGAATCAAGATACACCAGAATCTTGGATTAAAATAGTCGGATTCAGGGAGAAAATTGGTAAATGGATGGAATCCGGAGAGACACCCTGCTGCTTGAAAGCCCAAGGAAAGTCGTTGGATTATAAGTTTTAATATTTACAAAACATGGAAACACAAATTCAAGAATGCTGTCCAAAATTCGATGTTGAAAAATGGGACAAGAAATATTTCCAGTGGGAAAATAAACTATTTTTTAAAGAAACCATTCCTACATTTTTTCATATCCCTTTTCCCCCGATGATAGGGAAAAAGGTCATGAAAATGCATTCCCTGGCTCAAAAGGCTGAGGCAACTATTCAGGATAAATCAGAAGCGCTGATTTTATTTCGGGATCCTTCAGCTTTTAAATCAGAAATCTATTATTCAGTTACAAAGGAAGTAGACGGGGCAAATAATACAAAAATTTCCGGATCATTTGTTACCGGTGTATTTGACGGACCTTATAACAGCATTCCCAAATACATAAAACAAATGGAAAATTATCTCAAAGAAAAGGATCAGACAGCCAGGGATTATTATGTGCATTATGCCTATTGTCCTAAATGTGCAAAAGAAAGTGGTCATAATTACATTATTCTATTTGCTCTGATATAAGACTTAATTTTAACCGGTAAGATTATAAATAAGCCGGGCAAAACTACGAAAGTCCGGTTGTGCCGGCCATGGTTTCAATTCTGAAAAAGATATGCCTGATTTTAAAAGAGAAATCCTAAATTAATACGATTTTTAAAACAATTCAGGCTTCATCTGTCCGTGGACTAAAGAATAACCTTAAGATCAATAATCTATGATAAATAAACAATGGTATGAGAGTCTTTTTCAAGACTATGGGCAAACGTATGATTCAGAAAGCTTTACACAAGGAACTACCGGTGAATGTGACTTCATCGAAAAAGAATTGAATTTTAACAGATCTCTTAAAATTCTTGATGTAGGATGTGGAACCGGGAGACACTCAATAGAACTTACAAAAAGGGGATATAATATCACTGGAATCGATCTTTCTGATTCTATGCTGAAAAAAGCAAAGGAGAAAGCAAAGGAAAACAACCTTGAAATAAATTTTATGAATCTTGATGCCAGAAATCTTCCATTTAATATGGACTTTGATGCAGCTATTATGCTCTGTGAAGGGGGCTTCCCATTAATGGAAACAGATGAAATGAATTTTGAGATACTCAAAAATGTGGCCAGGTCACTGAATAACAAAGGCAAATTTATTTTCACAACATTGAATGGACTCTTTCCTTTGTACCACTCTGTCGAAAAATTTTTGGCAGATTCCTCACAACCGGATAATGCCACATACAGAAGTAATACTTTCGATTTAATGACCTTCAGGGACTCCAATATAACTGAATTCACTGATGATCACGGCAATAAGAAAACTCTTCATTGCAACGAAAGATACTATGTCCCAAGTGAGATAACCTGGTTACTAAAGTCACTGGGATTTAAGAAGATAGAAATATTCGGCTCAAAACTTGGGGCATTCTCCAGAAACGACAAGCTTACCACTGAAGATTTTGAAATGCTTGTAATCGCAGAAAAAGAATGATAATACATTGAAAAATAATACCTTCGGTCCTAAAACCATATTTTAAAACAACGAATAAACAAACTAACCAGTATTAATGTGATGAAAAAATCAGTTATTATCTTCACTCTCCTGTTTATGATTATTCCGTTTAAATCATTTACCCAGGAATTAAAAGAACAAACAAAAACTCAAATTAAACCAGCCCTGCTGATCATTGACATCCAGAACGTTTACTTACCCATGGTTCCCGAAAGGGAAAAGGAGGTGGCAATGTACTATATCAACGGCTTAATACAGCTTTTCAGGAGTAACGGCTACCCAATCATTAGGATTTACCATCTGGACAGGGAATCGGGGCCAAAACCTGATTCCGAGCAGTTTGAATTTCCAAACTCGGTATTAATCAGGGACGAAGATGCCAAAGTAATCAAGACTTATGGTAATGGATTCACTAAAACTGATCTGGATAAAATCATCAAAGAGAAAGGAAGCAACACTTTATTTCTCTGCGGACTTAGTGCTGTCGGGTGTGTCCTCTCGACATGGATTGGTGCGCAGGACCATGATTATAAGGCCTTTATGGTGAAAGATGCGATAATGAGCCATAATTCCGGCTATACAGACCAGGTTGAAGATATGTTCAATGCTGTCGGCTATGAAGTAGTGCAATTAATCCTGGAAAATTCAGAAAAACAGAAGAATTAATATGAAACCCACATGATTGATACAAATCACAAACACGTATGACAATAATTCATTATCAATCATGTGTGGTTCCATCCGACCATTAAAAATAAATTATATACGGATGAAAAAAACCTATAAAAAAGCTGTGCTGGAGGCCCTTGATCATACAAAAAGCATTAAAAATGAAATACTGACCGAAGCCGATATCCGGCACCTCCCGGCTGTTGTCAGGAAATATCTTCATTACACCGGTTCAATAGGAAAAGAAAAAGTGTTGAATTTCAGGGCAGAATTTACCGGGGGGATCAGATCGAAATCCACTGAAGATTTTATGCCTCTCAGATCCGTACAGTATAATTTCATGGATCAGCCAACCCGGCTGTTTTACATCGTTGCAAAGAAAAAGGGAATTCCCGCCAAAGGTATACACCTTTACAGGGACCGTAAAGCAATCATGCTGATAAAAATACTCGGACTGTTTACGGTGGTTGACGCAAAAGGAAAGGAAATGGATCAGGGTGAAACAGTTACGCTATTCAACGATATGTGTTTTATGGCGCCGGCTTCCCTGATTGACCCGAATATCGAATGGAAAGAAACTGACAACCTGACTGTTGATGCAAAATATTCCAATGGTAACATTTCAATCAGTGCAACATTATATTTTAATGAAGACGGAGAACTAATCAACTTTTTGAGCAATGACAGATTTGAAACTTCAGACGGGAAGACTTATATAAATACTCCATGGATTACTCCGGTTACAGGATACACAGACATAAATGGTTACCGTCTTCCTTCAGGTGCAAAACTGATTTATAAACATCCTGATGAGGATCTTTGCTATGGTGAGTTCAACTTAAAAACCATCGAATACAACTGCAGGGAGTTTAGATAAAGACGGAAGACCGAAGTCGAGGAGCAGAGCGACGCAATCCCGCATGGCGGGAACCGAAGACAGAAGAGTTGCGAATGAATGAATCCGGTGGCAGACATGCAGGAACAAAATCATCTGGCAATCATTTGCATGTAAAAAACTCTCCGATTGAACTTTATTGATATTGAAGTGTTTATTCATAATAAAAAGGAGACCAGGGCTCACACAAATAATGGATTTGCTTAAACTAAGGGCACTACATAAGTAATCTCAAATAGGCTGATATGAATATCCCGATCAATGTAAACGCTCCCGTTAAGTCAAAGAGTCAGATTGAGATAAATGCTCCTGTTGACTCGGTGTGGAAAATCCTTACAGATATTCGCAACTGGACAAACTGGCAAAAAGAAGTGACTGAAGCAGTTGTTCATGGAGAAATCAAAGAAGGAACACAATTTGACTGGAAGGCTGGCAGCCTTTCCTTTAAATCAAAAATTCATACTTCAATTCCAAAATCAATGTTCGGCTGGACCGGTAATACTTTAGGGACCATGGCCGTTCATAACTGGTTTTTTGAAACAAGAGACAATAGAACTTTTGTAATAGTTGAAGAAAGCCTGCAAGGCTTTTTACCCAGGTTGCTTTCCGGTTATTTCCAAAAAAACCTTGATTCAGGAGTCATTAAGAATCTGGAGGAACTCAAATCTGCTGCGGAAAACAAATAAATGCTGCTTAAACTATATCTGAATTAGACCAGGTTCAGAAATTCAAGAGTCACTGAAGCGGATTTTACCGGATCAGATCTTAAAGATTCTTCATTTATAAACTGTGATCTGCAAAGATCGGTCTTCAGAAATACCAATCTTGAAGGTGTGGATTTCAGGTCATCTCTCAACTATTCAATCGATCCTTCAGCAAACCGGATAAAAAAGACCAGATTTTCGCTCTCCGGAATTGCAAGACTATTGGATAAATTCGATATTGAAATTGAAGAATAGTAAAGCCAGCAGGGAGACTGATGACCGATGACCGACTGATCGATTGGTTGAATGGTTGAAGGGTTTAAGGGTTTAAGGGTTTAATGGTTGAAGGGTTGAAGGATTGATGGGGCTGGCATCTGCGGAAATCTGCGCGATCTGCGGGAAATAATATGCAAAAAAATGTCTGAAAATAACTACCTGTAACCGAAGACTTCTGAAAACTATCAATGCTGATTCAAAAAATTATTGCTACTGCACAGGATTTACAGAATAACATTAAGTTTGGACCTCACAAAACAGCAAAAAAAAGTTATATGAAGCACTTCATAAAAATATCTGTTCTGATCTTGTTTGTATGCATCACCAGTGTTAATTCCCAGGAATTGAATCAGCAGGATTCATTGAACCTTGCAGGCATCTTCAAGGCAAAAACCCATCAATGGAAAGAGGCCTATAACAGTAAGGATGCAAAGAATCTTATTCCCCTGTATTCGCCTGATGCTCAATATATATCCTCGCATGTATCCGGACTGGTTGCAGAAGGTCGCAGGAAGCTGATCGATAATTTTCAGAACGGAATGAACATGGGTGGCTTTATAGATCATGTAGAGATCATCAGGATGGAAATATCCTGTAATCTTGCCACTTTGCTCTGTAAATATCAGGCTACAAACAACGGGATTACCGTTACCGGACGCAATATGCTCATTCTGAAAAAAATAAACAATGACTGGCTGATCGTGCTGCACATGACAGTAGTTTAGCAATTCCGCCGGAATGGATCAGGCCGGTTTCCATGCCTGACAGGATTAAAAATAAATCATAATTCCGGACATACCGGTATAATATTTGCGGCTTAACGGGTACCTGATAACCAAGACAATGAGAAAATCATTTCTTTTTTTAATTGGCCTGGTTCTTCTCTCCTGCCAGAAGGACCATTGGAATGATCCTACGGTCAAACAATTTGTAACAATGCTAAAGGCAGGTAATTACGATTCGTCATTTCTCCCGGATTTCCAGCCTGGTGACATTGAAACATTGCTTTATTATGCAAAAGATTTTCAAGAGATTGAAAACTTTCCCGTCAATCCGATCTCTTCTTTTATGCCTCCTGAATTCAGATTGGGGGAATGCCTGATGTGGACGATTGAATCCATCAGATTACATTCTGATGAAACAAATGCCTTCAGAAGATTCCCTTCCCTGGTGCCTCAGCTGATTATTCCCGGAGGAACGATGGCGCCACAGATTGCATCAGTTGATGACTTAAACCGTGCCTACAACCAGTATCTGGAATGGTGGACAAGCAACAAGGACAAAAATTTTGATGACTTCAAAAGCATCAATCCGCTAAAAGATACCGTGTTGATTTGGAGATGAATGGTTGAAGGGTTTTATGGTTTTATGGTTTAATGGTTGAAGGGTTTAATGGTTGAAGGGTTTAATGGTTGAAGGGTTGAAGGGTTGAATGGTTGAAGGGTTTAATGGTTGAAGGGTTTAATGGCTGAAGGGTTGAAGAGTTGAAGGGTTGAAGGGTTGAAGGGTTGAAGGGTTGAAGGGTTGAATGGGTGGGT
>CAZTDW010000164.1:0-9012 GCA_964611835.1 uncultured Rikenellaceae bacterium
TGGTTGAATGGTTGAATGGTTGAATGGTTGAATGGTTGAATGGTTGAGGGGTTGAATGGTTGAATGGTTGAATGGTTGAATGGTTGAGGGGTTGAGGAAGTTCAGAAAAGAAGGTTTTGGTTTGAATAGTCGTACGGGCGAATAACTTCCGGTGTATTTTTGTCTGCTGTTTTATTGTTAATAAGTCTGCTGACAGTATGGGCTTTGAGTACTTCGGAAGGGCATGGTTTTAACAGATCGCTGACCTCCTCCTGTGACATACGGGGATCGAGCCATAAATTCTCACTCTTTTTATCAAGTATCGCCGGCATCCGTTTTTTTGAGTTATGGATAACTGCCATCATGTCGTTGGCATCGGTGGTAATCACGGAGAAGGTATTAAACACCTCGCCGGTAGTGTTTTCAGTCCATTGGTCATATATTCCTGCCAGGGAAAATATTTCATTATCGAAGTGATATATGTACCAGGGGATTTTGCCTGCCGCAGTATGCTGCCACTCAAAGAAGCCCTTTACAGGAATCAGGCATCGTTTGGATTTTGCAGGACTTGAAAATGAAGGTTTTGAGAACAGGCTCTCCGCTCTTGCATTGAACGTTTTGTACCTTATTTCATTTGCATCGGAAATGGTTTTTGTCCAGAAAGGTATCAGGCCCCATTTCATAAGGTCAATCCTTCCGGGCGATCCTGAAGTGACGACAGGCAATTCAGGGAGTCCGAAGGCATGGTAATAATAGCTGGGCTGATATCTGTCACGGTCCGGGAAAGACGCGCCGAACCTGTTTTCAATTTCATCCTTTACCAGGTTGACATTAACCGTAAAGCACATTATTCAGCTTTTATTCCTGAAATTTCAACTTTCATCGGAACAGGAAGTGAATAATCAAACAGATCGTTGCCGGGCCATTCCTGTATCCGGGCAATATACTTTTCCATCATGTATTTTACATGGGAGTGTATTTCCGGGCCATTCCAGGTACTGGTATTGAGAAGGATGACCCATGATATTCCGTCAGGCTGCCGTTTGAGCATTCCTGCAGATCCGGAGAATGATCCGGTTCTCAGCCAGTTGCCGTCAATGGTAGTGGCTTTCCATCCTACAGGAGCAAAATTATTATTTACGTCGGTCATGAACTGTATGCTTTCATCCGTCAGTATGTCTTCCCTTGTCACGAAACCGTCGACTGCAAGCAGCAGGCGGAGCAGGTCGGGGGATGTTGAAAGCCACGACCCGGCGCTTCCAAGGGTTTCAATATCGTTGCCTCCGTATCTTACGGGCACCATTTCACCGGTACCATAGATTGAAGGTCTCAGGGGCATGCCGTAAGGCTCGTAGTATGTTACTTCAAACGGAGCTTTCTCTGATTCAAGGTTCCTGGCCGTCAGCATGTCATAAATCCCAAGGGGCTCCAGTATCTTTTCCCTGCAGTACAGGTCATACTTCATTCCGGAGATTTTTTCAACAACGAGGCCCAGTATGCCATAACCCAGGTTTGAGTATGACCGGCTGGTGCCCGGAGCGAAATGAAGTCTTTTTCCCAGTGCAAACCTTATAATGGTTGGAAGGTCAACAGGTAACGGGGCATTCATCTGCTGTGCAACCACATGCGGCATGAACATCTGATCTCCGTACCTCTGCGACCACCCGCCTTCGTGGCTGAGAAGGTGGGCAACGGTAATGTCAAAAACCCTTTTATCCCTGGGCGAACAGTAGCATGAATCGTTAAGGATGCCATCCGGGCCGAAGACCCTGTCATCAAGGCTAAGCTTCCCTTCCTCATGAAGCTTCATTATTGCTACAGCCGTTACAAGCTTTGAAATGCTGGCTATCCGGAATTTGCTGTATGGCTGCACTTCAGAAGCTGATGCCGTATCAGCATAGCCGTATCCGCGTGCAAATACCATTTTCCCGTCTTTTGCAACCGCAAGGGACAATCCCTGGATTTTCCATTTATTCATAAATGAACGGATTATCCCGTCATTCTCATTAAAAACGCTATCAGACGAATCGGAATTGGTAAGCCTTATATTTCCCGGTGTGAGTTTATTGCGGACGTCACCGGGATTTTCAACTGCTGCAGGATAATAAACCGTAAACACAGCAAAAAAAGCAATAAGCAATATTTTTTTCGACCCAAACAAAAAAACAGGATTTCTCACGGCAAAATTAATACTTTCTTATAAGGTTGATGTTATTTTTTACTTTTATTAATTAAAGACTATATTGAGACTAACAAATATGCATTTAAATTTCAAATTTTAAATTTCCGAAGAATTAAAAAAAACTAACTTTGTGAACATGTTGTTAACAAAACAGAATTTGAAATACTCCCTTGTCATTCTTCTGATATTTCTATCCTTTAGCCCTTTATACGGACAAAGGGCTGAAATAGATACAACAGATTATTTGCCGTATTATTTTGATGAAGCAATTAACTTCAATCTGATAATTGCAGCCTCAAAAGGCTACAACACTGAAATTGAAAGGCTTATCAATAAAGGAGCAAGGGTGGATGCTGAAACTACAGAGGGTGCAACCCCTCTTATCTACGCTGTGGCGAATAATCATCTGGATGCAGTGAAATCGCTGCTGTCCTTCGGACCGGATGTAAACAAGTCTACTGAAAATTACCAGACTCCGCTTCTTATTTCCTCCAAGAACCAGAATGTTGAGATCGCGGAGGCACTTATAAGGGCAGGTGCCGATATCAACAAAACAGACCAATACGGAGCAGCGCCTCTGCATTATGCCGTAATATACGGGGGTTTCTACATTACAGATCTTCTTCTTTACTACCAGGCAGACTGCAATCTCAAGGCAAATGATGGTACCACACCCCTGATGGCTGCAATATGGGCAGGTTACGCCGATATTGCCGATCTGCTCATTCAGAACGGGGCCAACATGGAAGCAAGGGATAAACAGGGATTCACTCCATTTCTTATTGCGGCCCAGAACGGCGACACTCTGATGATGAATGTCCTGCTGAAATATGGTGTAGACCTGTATGAGAAGAATTCCTACAGGTACAATGCGCTGAATATTGCAATCGAATCGGATCACAAGCCTGCAGTGGAAATGCTGCTTGCAAGGGGCGACAAGTGGAATTCGGAAGAAAAGGCTGGGATCAATCCTTATCAGGTTGCTACGGGATCCGGAAGAAAAGATTACATAGATATGCTCGAACAGAAGAATATCCCAGGCAAGAACCGCCCTGCCATCAATGAAATGGCAATATCACTTTCCACCAGATTCACATGGGGAGATCTTTTTACGGGAATAACCCTGCTGTTCAGGGAACCATTGACTGAGGCCGGATTTATTGCAGGATGCGATATTAAGCCCTTGTATACAAGGGTTCTGGTCAAGGACAGCGAAAACCTTTTTTACCAGTACCGCGACAGGGGCGCACTGGTTTATGCAGGGATTTTCAAGGATTTCAGACTGGCAGGCGACGGAATTAAAACAAAACTGTTCCTTACCGGATCACTGTCGGCCGGTTACACATTTGGCAACAAACTTAAGGGTACTAACATTGTACCGGACAGCAAATTCAAACTGAACCCTGCTGTCGGAATTAAATTTCAGAAAAAGCATTTCATATTAACCGCAGGAATGGAATACCTGAAGTCCGACTACTACAGGGTCGGTCCGCTGTGGTTAAGAACAGGTGTTGCTTACAATCTTCATTTCAAAAACGTAAGATCGCCTGGTAAAACGATAAAATGGTACTGATCCTGATGAAACAGATAATAAGATTTTGCGTATTTGCACTGATGGTGATCTGTTTTTCCTGTGAAGGCAAAAAATGGCTGGTCAATTGCGGGGATTGCTTTGAAGATGAACCTCTTGATGCGGTTGTCAGCATTAAGCTCAGGGATATTCAGACACCTGTGACGATCAACATATATGATGGTGACCTGGAAGACAATGTCCCCTACGACTCATTTCAGGCGTCCGGAACTGAATTCACTGCCAGCACAGGATTAAACAAGAAATTCACTTTCACCGCCACCTACAACATTGGTGGCAAGGTTTATATTGCAGTTGACGCCACCATTCCACGTGTTAAATACGAGGAGGATCTTTGCGACTATCCCTGTTACTACGTATATGATAATGTTGTGGACCTCCGGCTCAGGAACACAATATCCGGCAAATAAGGTTTTCCTTAAAGCTGTTATGCGGCTCCCTCATTTCTGAAAAGTGGGATTCCAGCAAGACCTTTTTCCTTTATCTGAATGATTTCCTTCTTTTTCAGTGGTTTAATATCGTTCCTAAGGCTAAGTGCTATTTTGTAGAGTTCTGTTTCGCCCGGAGGAACTGCAGCTGTCACCGGATGTGAAAGGGTAAAGCGCAATCCCATTTTTATTTCTTCAGGGGTGGCAAGGGGTTCGTACCAGCACTTGGGATATTTTGCCTTATCAGCACCTTCTTTCCAGGGGCCTTTTGCCATTGCCTTCAGAGCAAGAATGCCCATATTCTTTTCATGAGCCTTTGCCATTACCTGGGGTCCGAAATTGCCTGCATGCCAGGTTGCATAGTTAAACGGGAAAAGGATGGTGTCGAAATCAAAACGATCCATCAATGCCATTGCTGCCTGTACCGAGTGTGCAGAAAAGCCGATGAACCTGATTTTACCTTCTTTGCGCGCTTCAAGAAATGTCTCCATCGCACCGCCTGGTCCAAGAAGCCGGTCAACATCCTCCATCTTTGTGACGGCATGATGCTGGTATAGGTCAAAATGATCAGTACGGAGGTTCTTCAGCGACTGCTCAAGCTCTTTGCGTGCCCCTTCCCTGGTCCTTTCCGTAGTTTTGCAGGCAAGGAACACATCCTTCCTATAGGGTTCAAGCGCCGGACCAAGCATTATTTCAGCATTTCCGTATGAAGGTGCAACATCAAAGTAGTTGATCCCTGAGTCGATGGCCAGTTTTACCATCGAGGAGGCGTCGTCGGGTGTTGCATTCATAACGACTATTCCTCCAAATCCTATAACCGAAAGCATTTCTCCTGTTTTTCCGAGCGATCTTTTTTCGGTCTTCCCGGGCACGGCCACCCTCGTCAGGCCTGACAGATCAGCCGGAAATACACTTAGCATAGGCGCTACGATTGAAGTGGTTTTAATAAAATCACGTCGTTTCATCGGGTTTGGTTTTTCAGTTAATAATTCTAAAAATATGCATTTTTTTTCGAATGAGGAAACAATCGGGGAAATCAATCAAAAGCTGAAATCACTTTCCGATATTGATCACGGGCCGGGTATCGTAGACAATATCGTTTTTGTCATAATACACCTTTTCAAGGAACAAACCACTTGGAGGGGCGGTTAGTTTTGCTGGAATGTCCGACTTGTTCCTGAAAAATGTCTTTACCTCTTCGGCACTGAGTTTGCCCCGTCCTGATTCGACCAGTACTCCTGTCATCCGGCGCACCTGTTTCCAAAGGAAGTGAGAACCTATCACGTGAAAGACGAGCAAATCGCCAAACTCGCTTACCTTGGCATGCATCAGGTTCATTTTTGAGGAGCCCTGCTCCTGGCTGTCGTCGGTAAAGGACTTGAAATCCTTCAGTCCGACCAGGCAGCCTGCGGTTTCGTTCATTTTTCCGGCATCAAGCTGATCCTTGATCCACCACACGTATTTTTTCCCGAACGCTGTCCGCCGCCTGCTTATCTGGTATATATAGCTTCGTGCCACGGCATCATGCCTTGCATGAAAACGGGGATCTGATTCTTCAACCCCGACGACGGCGATATCTGCAGGCAGCCTGTCATTAAGTCCGTATTTTATTCTTAGGGGAAGCAGTTCGGTCTCCACATCGAGATGAGCAACCTGTCCGATGGCATGAACTCCGCTGTCGGTCCTTCCCGCACCAAAAAGGTCAACCGCAGAACCCTGAAAAAGATCCCTGCATACGTCGAGCAGCTCCCCCTGAATTGATTTTCCGCCTTTCTGAAGCTGCCACCCCGAATAGCGGGTTCCGTCATATTCTATCGTTAATTTGAATCTGGACATTTTTAATGTTTTAGCCGGTGTAAATGTAGTGCTATTAAATCTGATAAATTCAAAAATACCAATAATATACTGTATTCCTTTGTGTTGCTTCGTGATGACCTTCGGTAAACTTTTTGGTAAAAAATATTTAACCACAAAGGAATCAATGGTTAACACGAAGGATCACAAAGCAAATGATTGGTACAAGTTGATTAACAAAGCATGACCAAACTAATGGTGCGGCCCCGGAACGGGCAATTTATAAGGGCCCTGGAAAGGTAAAGGCAATCTGATCAGACTGCTTCCCTTTGACGGCCCGGGATTCAATTATACGCCTTACAATTCTTATCTTTAGCCCAATAAAAATCATCTGTCATGGAAACTTCATTTTTCGATTCGGTTGCATTCAGCTACATTATCATGCCGATCCTTATATTTCTGGCAAGGATATGTGATGTTTCGATAGGAACCCTGCGTATAATTTTTGTTTCCAAAGGCAAGAAAAACATCGCTCCCATCCTGGGTTTCTTCGAAGTGCTTATCTGGATAATTGCCATAAGCAAGATAATGCAGAATCTCGACAATTACATAAATTACGTAGCTTATGCGGCGGGTTTTGCCACGGGCAATTTCGTGGGAATGATCATTGAGGAGAAGCTGGCAATGGGTATTCAGATGATCAGGGTCTTTGCAAATGAACGCGGCAGGGAACTTGTCCAGATACTTAACAGCAACGGATTCGGCGCGACTTCAGTTGAAGCGCATGGTGCCAAGGAAAGGGTCCACCTGGTTTATTCAATCGTTCACAGGCATGAACTTGAAAAGGTTCTGGACCTGATCAATGAATTCAATCCAAAGGCGTTTTTTACAATAGAGGACGTAAAGTCAGTCAACGAGGGAGGAATATTCAGCCCGAAAAAACAGGCTACACTGCTGCCATTCTCAAATATTATCAGGGAATGGCGGAAAGGGAAATAGTTTATATTTTTACTTAACATTTCATATTTTTAAACATGGCAGAGATCATCGGTCATCCGCTTTACAGGATCCATACAATTGACAGCGCAATGAACTCATTGTGGGAGTTCTACAAGAAAAAATTCCCAGTGCTTTTCATCATATCGCTGATCGTTTCGCTTTTAACACAGTATATTTCAACCCGGATAAACTTCACGGAATTGCAGACAATCACTGACCCGCAGGAGATGCTTTTAAGGATGAGGGAATATGTGGTACCTTTGCTCCTGATTACGGTTCTTAATCTCTTTTTTACGACAGTTATCCATTACTATGTGATCTATAATCCCCTGTCGCCGGAGAATACACCAATAAGGTGTTCCATCAATTCACTCAGTTACTTCCTTCCGTATCTCGTAATCATTATTCTGCTGGCTTTTTTCGGGTCGATACTATTGGTTTTGGGGCTGGCGGCCCTTATAGTCGGCGCTTTTCTGGCAGCCCTGTACATACTGACAATTTATATGTTCATTTTGCCGGTAATGATGGTGGAAGGGCCAAACATCGGCAATACCATTACCAGGACCATAAGGCTGTCGCACAGGAATTTCTGGTCAAATGCAGGATGGACAGCAGTTTTCCTTGTAATAATAATAGTCATTTCGGTTATTTTCTCGGGCCTGATCCTGCTTCCTTTTACCGGAAGCTTCATGAAGGTATTCTCGAATCCTGAAGAGGCAGCAGCTATTCCTGAGCTGACATCAAACCCTGCCTACATCATTCTTACTTCAGTCGTCAATGCATTTGTTTTTCCATTATTGCCCATATTTGCCTCCATACTGTATTTCAACGGCCGGGCCAGGGAAGATCAGGCAGCAGAGGAAGAGACATACAACGGGCCCGATAACAAGGTAAAAGTTGAAGACCTTTACGCCAAACCGTTGCCTGAGGAAGATCCTGAAAAAAACGAATACAGGCAACCGTGAAAAATGGGAAAAAAACTTTATATATTGCAGCTCCTGAAAAAAACGAAATAACAGTCAGTGAAGGAAATTCTTAAAACAGGGAAAAAATGAAGAATGCAGCTGTTGTCGGATTCGGATTCATGGGAATGACACATGCGAGAAATATTATTCAGCATAAGGATCTTCACCTCGCTGCCATTACAGATTCCAATACAGCCCTGTTCAACACGGAATCGAATGTAAAATCAGGAAATATTCAAACCGGAGATTTTTCCGTCAGAGATTTTGGACCAGCAGGGAAATATGCTGATCTTGACAAATGTCTTGATTCTGAAGATATTGACGCTGTTATAATATGTGTTCACACGGGTCTTCACTATGAGATGACGATGAAATCCCTTTCCAGGGACAAGCATGTTTTCGTGGAAAAACCTTTTTGTCTTGATATCGGGCAGGCGCAGGAGATGACAGACCTAGCCAGGCAGAAAGGCAGGGTGCTCATGGTGGGGCAGGTTGTACGGTTCATGAAGCCATATATAATGCTGAAGCAGTGGATTGACAGCGGTGAGTTCGGTGATCTTAAGTTCCTTCATCTATCAAGGTTTTGCGGTGTCCCGGGATGGGGTCAGTGGAAAGAAGGAAAAATAGCGGAAGCATCAGGCGGTGCACTTTTTGATCTGGTAATACACGATATCGACTTTGTCAACTACCTGTTCGGGAACCCTGATGAAATAAGATCAGTCACTCTTCCCGGCAGACTGAGCAATCATGATTATATTTCAGCGCGCTGGATCTACAGGGCGAGGGGAATTGATATCAGGATCGAAGGAGGGAATATCTTCCACAGCAGTTTCCCTTTCCAGGCAGGATACATGGCAGGATTTGAAAAAGCCAGCCTACACTACAACACTTCAAACGGAGACAAGATCACAGTGTCGGATGACAACAAGGTAAAGGAGATGCCTGCAGGCGATGCCGGGACAGGTTACTTTGATGAGATGGACTATTTCTCGGAATGCATTGAAAACAACCGGTTACCTGAAAAATGCATGCCCGAATCGGCTCTCGAGTCAATAAAACTTTGTTATAAACACA
>CAZTDW010000165.1:0-8952 GCA_964611835.1 uncultured Rikenellaceae bacterium
TCAAAGAAAATAGTCTGGCCTTTATTCCGTTTTTTAGTGCCGGTGGAGAGATACATTCCAAATCCTTCGGGGGGGAGCATTGAAGCTACAAGTGCTTCAGGAGTACATGTTAAATAAACGTATTTGCTCATAATAATATGTTTTAGGGAACATTCATCCGACAGATCAAATCATTTTAAAGAACCGGAATAGTAAACTATATCAAATTTAATCTTCTTTTTTCAACTTTAAAAGTAATTTATCATATCAATCGCTCTTATTTTTCCTGTTTCTGACATATTTATCCATCCAGTTAAGAACTTCCCAGTGCTTGTGAAGGACAGACTCCCTGGCTGCATAACCATGACTTTCATTTGGGAGCATGACAAGCCTCACGGTAGCCCCGAAACCCTTCAGGGCAGAATAATACCTTTCACTCTGGATCGGGTAAGTACCGGTATTATTATCAGCCATCCCGTGAATAAGAAGAATGGGGTCCTTAACCTTATCTGCATTCATGAATGGTGACATCCGGCTGTATATCTCCGGGGCTTCCCAATAGCTCCTTCTTTCATTCTGGAAACCAAATGGAGTGAGTGTCCGGTTATATGCACCGCTCTCAGCAATTCCGGCAGCGAACAATCTGCTGTGCGACAGCAGGTTTGCAGTCATGAAACCTCCGTATGAATGTCCGCTCACAGCCACTCTCTCCGGATCGGTAACCCCCATTTCCACTGCCTTCTTTATTGCAGCATCGGCATTGGCCACGAGCTGTTCGACAAAGGTGTCGTTAGGCTCCTTCCCGTCAGTACCGACGATAGGGAATGAGGCATCCATAAGGACAGCATAACCCTGGGTTACATACACAAGGGCAGAAGCCGGATTAATCCTGATAAATGTATAGGGAGATCCGCTTACCTGTCCTGCCGCTGACAGATCATTGAATTCCCTCGGGTATGCCCAGAGCAATGTCGGAAGCGGTCCGTCAGTTTCCCTATTATAACCGGCCGGAAGGTAAAGGGTGAATGAAAGGTCAAGTCCGTCATTTCTTTTATATCTTACAAGCTCCTTATAAATGCCTGCCAGCTGCGGATATGGGTCTGTGAATCCCGTAACACGTGATATTCTTCCGCTCTTCAGGTTCCTGATATAGTAGTTGGGTACCTCGGAAACTGACTGCCTTATTGTGAGTACCAATCCTTTTGAAATGTCAATAATATCTGAAACAGATTCATAATACGGAGCTTCTGAACGCCATAATCTTGTTGTCTTTCCGGTTTTGATATCATATTTGTCAATAAATGGTCTGTCTCCTTCGGGAGATGCGCCGTTCCCCGACAGAATAAGCGAGCGGCCTTTGTCGCTGAACAGAAGAACACTGCGACCGTATCTGTTCATCTCCGTCATAAAACGTCCGGGATTATTGTATCCGTCATCACTGTTGAATTCCTGAATAATCTTCTTTTGAACGGATGGATCAGACGGGTTAATTAAGCTTATTCTTCTGATCCTGGTTTTTGAAGAGCCTTCAGTAATAAGAGCCAGATCATCCCTTCCCCAGGTTATACCATAAAATCGCAGACGTGTTGCCGCCAGCGCTACAGGATTCCCCTCAAACGGAGCGTCGAGTGAATAAACCTGATCATGAAAATCCATCTCTTTTCTGAAGTCTCCTCCATCAAGAGCTTCGACCCAGAATACCGTTGATGGCTTATCAGGCCTCCAGCTGAAGAACCGCGGACCAGGAAGAACAATGTCATAACCCCTTGGCTCGTTCTCGATGAGAGGCTTCTCATAGAGGGTCCTGATCAGGTTACCCCTGATGTCCCAGACCTGCGTAACTGACGGGAAGTTATAGTACGGAACCGTGTATGAGAAAGGGCGCCTGATAAGGGTTACAAGCAGATAAAGTCCATCAGGTGAAGGTACGGCATCCGTTATAATTGCAGGAGATCCCAGGCTTGCACTGCCTGTACCGTTCCAGTACATTAACCGGGAGCCGGTGTAATATTCGAAAGTTGCCTCATCAACAGGATCCTTAAGCAGATCCTGATAGGTAGGCGCCTGCCCCTGAATGCCAAGGCTCTCCTGAACAACAGGTCCTTCAGGTACAGGAGTTCGTACAGGTTTTGCTCCCCTCCCGGGATTGGTTACGGAAAAAATGATGCCCGTATTGTCAGACAGCCATCTTACAGGATCCCCGAAAACCATGTTGATATTTTCCGCAATTTTTGAAACACTGGCATCCATTGCATCACACACCCATAATTCAAGGTCATCGCTTTTTACGTTTACAAAAGCAAATTTGCTTCCATCAGGCGACCAGACGGGCCAGCCAAGCGAAACATTGTCAGGCAGGCCCCTGATCTCCCTTGCATTGGTTCCATCGATATTCATAAGCGTAAATCCTTTATAATAAGTCTGCCTGCCCGGCCCTCCGTTTGCAGGATTGATCCTTATTCCTGCCAGCCTCAACTCTTCCTCCGAAAGCCTGCTTATTGTTATCATGGGTAATCGTTCCGCAAGCAATATTGCGGACTTATCCGGACTTACCGAAACATGTGGTGAAAGAGGGGCATCCACAATCCTTACAATCTCTTCCGGAGGAAGCTGGTAACTGAGAGGACCCTGTGAATTCAAGCATTGTATAAATATTGAACCCAGAACTGCAATTAATAATGATTTCCTTGTCATTTTAAATATATTATTACGGGATTATGATACTTTCAAAGATATTGAATTGAAAAGACACTTGATTGAAATTTCATACTCCTGCTGTCAGAGTATTCAAAACGTGTAACTTTTATTATTTTTGCCGATTATTTTTGTTTTTCAGAGCCAGGAAAGGACTAACATGATGGATAATTTTTTTGATGACAAGATTTCAGAAAGGCTTGGCGGAATAAATTTCGGAAAGTCGACTGAAATATACAAGTTTGAGCTTATAAAAAGGGCGAAGGCTGCAGCCAGGAAGGCACACCCTGATGTGGCGCTGATAGATATGGGTGTAGGGGAGCCCGACTGGCCTGCCGACATTGATGTGGTCGAAGCTCTCTCCCGGGAAGCCGGCAAACACGAAAACCGCTGGTATGCCGATAACGGCATCCCTGAATTCCAGGAAGCTGCAGCACACTATATGGAAAGGATCTACGGAGTTCATGGCCTTAAACCGTCAGAACATATCGTTCATGGGATTGGATCCAAGCCAATACTTGCTATGATCCCGTTGTGCTTCATTAATCCCGGTGACATTCTGCTCACTACGATCCCAGGCTATCCGGTAACTGCAACCTACACAACCTACCTGGGTGGGGAGGTGTTCAGTCTGCCGCTGCTGGAATCAAATTCATTCCTGCCTGACCTGGAAAATATTCCGCTTCCTGTCCTCGAAAAAGCCAAGCTTCTTTACCTCAACTACCCGAATAATCCAACGGGCGCAACCGCCACAATGGATTTTTTTGAACATGTGGTTGATTTTGCAAGGAAAAACAACATTATTGTTGTCAATGATGCAGCTTACGGGGCACTTACCTATAACGGGAAAAAACCGCTTAGTTTCCTTTCAGCAAGAGGTGCATTGGAGGTCGGGATGGAAGTCCATTCATTATCAAAAGCTTTTAATATGACAGGATGGAGGATCGGCTTTGTCTGCGGCAACAGCAAAGCAGTAAAGGCATATGCCACCATCAAGGACAACTCCGATTCTGGCCAGTTCAGAGCCATCCAGAAGGCAGCCGTTCATGCTTTGAATCATCCGGAAATAACCGAAAAGACAATTGCCAAATATTCAAGGCGGTTCGACCTGCTTGTCGGGGCCCTGAAAGAGGTGGGATTTGATGCCAGAAAACCGGGAGGTACATTTTACTGCTATGTAAAAGCTCCATCAGGAACTGAAAACGGGAGAATCTTCAATACCGCTTCGGAATTTTCAGAGTTCCTGATAAGCGAATCACTTATCTCAACTGTTCCGTGGGATGATGCCGGCAGTTATATAAGGTTTTCGGTTACTTTTGAGGCAGATTCTGCTTCTGAAGAGACAGAGGTAATAAATGAAATGAAAAGAAGGCTGAAATCATTAAAATTAAAATTCTGACACAATGGATAAAATAAGAATCGGGATAACAGGCTACGGCAATTTAGGAAAAGGCGTTGAATCAGGATTGGAGCAAAATCCTGACATGGAACTTATTGCTGTTTTTACCCGACGTGATCCCGGGAGCATCAGAATCCGGTCCGGGAACGTTCCTGTCTGCAGTTATGACAAAATTGGCAGCTTTAAGGACAAAATTGATGTTATGATACTCTGCGGGGGAAGTGCAACCGACCTTATAGAACAGACTCCGTTTGTGGCAAAAATGTTCAATACGGTTGACAGTTTTGACACCCATGCCCGGATTCCTGAATTCTACAACAGGGTAAATGAAGCTGCTCTTGCCTCGAAACACGTCAGCATTATCTCTGTCGGCTGGGACCCAGGGATGTTTTCAGTTGCAAGGGTTTACTCGAACTGCATCCTTCCCTTCGGCAGGGACTACACTTTCTGGGGGCCGGGAGTAAGCCAGGGGCATTCAGATGCAATAAGGAGAATAAAAGGTGTAAGGGATGCAAAGCAATACACTATTCCTGTTGAAAGTGCTATCGAAAAAGTAAGAAGGGAAGATAATCCCGAACTTACAACAAGGCAGAAACATACCAGATTATGCTTTGTTGTTGCTGAAGAGGGAGCTGATCTCAATTCCATCGAGAATGAGATCAGGAACATGCCAAACTATTTCGATGAATATGATACCACTGTCAGGTTTGTTTCACACGAGATCCTGAATAAGGAACATGGCATAATGCCTCACGGAGGATTTGTATTCAGAATCGGGACCACCGGCGAAAATGGGATCCACAGGCATATCATTGAGTATTCGCTGAAACTTGATTCAAATCCGGAATTCACATCATCGACACTTCTTGCTTATGCAAGGGCAGCATTCAGGCTCGCAGAGAAGGCTGACTTTGGTGCAAAAACGGTATTTGATATCCCTCCTGCCATACTTTCGCCACTCGCTGGAGAGGAATTAAGGAAAAGGTTCCTTTAACGAAACCTTTTTAAGGTACTGACACTGAACCATGCATTAAACTGATGAGAAATGGCATCCGGACAACCTGAATACAGCGACGACCTGAAATCCGCACTGAACACACTCAGGGAAGGAGGAGTGGTCTTAATCCCGACAGACACCATCTGGGGGCTGGGATGCGATGCAACAAATCATGAAGCAGTAAGCAGAATATTCAGCATCAAGAACAGGGAAGACAGCAAAAGTCTGATAATTCTGGTAAATGGTTTTGGAATGCTGGAACGCTTTGTAGAGAATGTTCCCGATGTCGCAATCAATATCCTGGAAGTGGCCGACAAGCCCCTTACGATTATCTATCCCCGTGGAAAGAACCTGGCTCCGGGAGTATGTGCTGAAGATGGCTCGGTCGGTATCAGGCTGTGCATGGACCCGTTCTGCAATGAACTGATAACCAGGTTCCGGAAACCTGTGGTATCAACTTCGGCGAATATAAGCGGAACTGAATTCCCCTCATCATTCAGGGAAATAGATGAAAAAATAATCCGTTCGGCTGATTTTGTTGTCAGGTACAGGCAGAATGAAACCAAAAAAAATCCGCCATCGTCAATCATAAAGGTTAACAATGACGGAACGATAAAGATTATCCGCCAGTAGGCTTATCTCGACCTTACACGTCCCGAACCTGAGGCCCTCGCGTCAATTTTTGGGTTACCGGAATAGAGTACGTCGCCGCTCCCTGAGACGCTTGCATTCAGGGTTTCTTTAACATTGCAGATGCAATTGCCGCTGCCCGATACTCCGATCTCAAGGTGATCGATCTCAACGGCTTCACCTGAAAAGCTTCCTGATCCGCTGATAGAAATCTCGCCATCATCAACCGAACCTTTGCCTCCCAGAATAATATCCCCGGATCCTGATATTGCACATCTCAGATCATCCGCATCCAGGTCAGCTGTCAGTATCTTGCCGCTTCCGCTGACAGCCAGGCTGAGATTGTCTGCTTCAACACGGTCCATTATTTCCGCTTTTCCTGACCCTGAGACACTTAATCCCTCAATCTGAGGCATCGTTAGATTTACTGTAACCTTTTCATCCCTGATAGATGACCTCCAGTTTTCTTTCCTGATTACAAGCTTGTTGCCCGAGACTTCTGTTTCAATATCATCCAGGATTTTTTTATCACCCTCCAGAACAAGGCTGAACCGGGGTCCTGTCTTTATGAACAGGTCCCCTGAAATTCCAAAGCTTACCTGTGTAAAACCGCTTAAATCGCGGGATTCCCTTTCCTGACCATAGGAATTACCACAAAAGAATACCGTTGCAACCAGAAAGGATGCTGATAATAGTAGATTTTTCATTTCAAAGCCGGGTTTAGTTTTTACTGTTTAATCCAAAAGACGGATAAATTACCGGAAAGTTGCACCATCAGGTGCTGTTCGGGAAGAAAGATTGTAAAACAGGTCAGTTGATCCCGGTAAGACCTTCGGGCAGATCCATCACGATGGTTCTGGATTTTTCATCAAGATCCACGATGAAATCTTTGTGCAAAGGGACGAGGATTGGCTTTCTTCCCTCCGCCTTAACAGAAAGAAGATCCTGTCCGGGATTGTGTATGATATTGCTGATGGTACCAATGAAATTATTTTTGCCTGCAAGAACCCTGAATCCTATTATATCATCATCCTTATTTTGTTCTTTTTCTTTCCCGGTTGCCGCAATATAAATCCTGCAGCCGTTAAATTCAGTAATTTTATCATAGGAATCATAGTCAAGGAATTTGATTTTCAGGGAATCGCCTCCTGAATATTCGAGTGTTGAAATAAAGAAAGGAACCGGTAATCCATCACTTTCGATGAAAACCGATTCCATTTCCGGTATGTTTTCAATAAATCCGGGTTCTGTCTTAATAATCACGGTTCCATCATAACCGTGAATCTTTACTATTCTGCCAAATAATACCCTGTTGTTATATGACATAGGACCCATGATCCCCTGAACATTTGCCGGTATTTTCAGGCTTCTGTTTCAGCAACGGCATCACCTTCTGCGGCCGGGGTTTCATTTGCTGCTTCGGGAGCCGGCTCTACTGCCGGTTCAGGCTGCGATTCTGCCTTTTCGCGTTCTGCAAGGGCAGCCTGTTTTTTGGCAAGCTTTGCAGCTCTTGCTTCATTAATCTTCTTCTCCGCAATAATCCGTTTGCTTAACTCATCATCCTGTGATTTTTCCAGTCCTGATTTCTTTGCCTCGATTTTTGCTTCATTCTGTTTCATCCACTCTTCAAACCTACGGGTGGCTTCTGTATCATCAAAGGCGCCTTTTTTAACACCTTCGAGAAGGTGCTTTTTAATAAGGACACCCCTGTAAGAGAGGATAGCTCTACATGTTTCAGTAGGTAAGGCGCCATTTTGCAGCCAACCAAGAGCTTTATCGAAATCAAGTTCGATTGTAGCCGGATTGGTAAGCGGATTGTAAATTCCGATTTTTTCAATATATCTGCCATCCCGTGGCGACCTGCTATCTGCTACCACAATGTGGTAATAGGCCTTCTTCTTACGACCTCTTCTAGCTAATCTGATTTTAACTGCCATTTAATTTTTACGCGTTTATTTAACCTACTTTTAAAAATTGTGGGTGCAAAGATAAAGAATTTTATTGACGAAACAACCAATAATAACAGAGGATGACTGTGAAATATTTATGGCAGTAAAACTCCCGGAGAAATCCTAATATCCTTCGTTCTGCTGAGCGGCAATGCCGGGATTGGCTGATATTTCCCTTGCTGGTATGGGGAAAACCAGACCGGGATCATCATAAGGCAGGATTCCTACATCCTGATGCAGCCTTCTCTGATCATGGATCCTGAAACCCTCGAATGACAGCTCAAGCCGTCTCTCAAGAAGGATATCATCAAGAGTTAATGCGGCAGCCGGTTGCAACCCCGCGCGTAAATGAACTGCATTATAATCATTCAACGGGGTGTCACCTATATTTGTCTCCAGCCTGAAATTGCACTCGGCCCTGATAAGATACATCTCCGCAAGCCTGATGAGGTTGACAACTCCATACAGGTTGTTCCATTTTCCTGATCTCATCCCCCCGCTGCCGCTAAAAAAGAGATTACGCCTCTGATCGCCGGGAGAATAAAGAGAGAGATGCCCTTCAAGGATCTCAATATCTCCATCCCTCCCTCCAAATTCGGGGGTTGAAAAGAATTCGGTCATTGAACTCCGGTAATCCTGCGGGGTTATCTGGGTTGCAAATATGTCTTCAGTTGAATTTTCATCATTGTTGAACACATCCTTATAGAAAGGAAGAAGTTCATATTTGCCAGAATTAATTACGGTGTTGGCAGCATCCCTGGCTTTGGCATAGTCCCCTTTCTGAAGATAAACTCTTGCCAGCAGTGCATTTGCCGCCCCCCTGTCAGCATAAACCCCATTCTCAGAAGGGAGTCTGGTGGCGGCTGTTGTAAGATCTGTGATTATTTGATCATACACCTCTTCGACGGTATTCCTGCCCTTCTTTCCATCTTCGCCGATCCCCCCTGAAGGAGTGAGCACAACAGGAATACCATATTGAGTATTCTGTTCCCCGATCCTGTATTGTCGGGCATAAAACCTCACCAGGTCGAAAAACATAAGACTCCGCAGAAACAATGCTTCACCCTCCACCCGGCCACGGTCTGCTTCATTTACCACACCAAGGGCGCTGAGGACATTGTTGGTAATATTTACGACTTCATAGCTTTCGAGCCATTGGTTAGTTACATCCTCATTCGATGGATCCATCTGCTTCTTGAATATCTGCCGCGGACCGGTAAATACTCCCGTCCACAGGCATTCATCATCCGCGCCAAGAAGTTCTGAATTTCTGAGAATGCACCCTCCGTAAATGGCAGGATCGT
>CAZTDW010000166.1:0-4723 GCA_964611835.1 uncultured Rikenellaceae bacterium
ACACAAAATATTCCTTTACAAGGAGGATTTTGAAAAATTCACCGAAGGCCTCAAAGATGTTGTAAGTTTTATCGACAACGGCCATGATGAATCACGACAAACTGCAGCACTACCGGAGGATGATACAAAACAGGAAGTAAAAAGCCTTTCCACGGAGGAGTTTACCAACATCGAATTTGACGATCTTGGGATAAAATAAAGAAGTATCATTCTGAATGCCTGACTATATCCTATTAACATTCGCGATTATTCTGATGATCCTTGGAATAATCGGTTGTCTTGTGCCGGTGCTACCGGGACCTCCCCTCAGTTATCTGGGAATGATCCTTCTGCATTTCTCAAAATTCGCTGATTTCTCTACCAATATACTCATAGCAATGGCAGTCATTGCAGTTCTGGTCACAATACTCGACTATATAGTGCCTGTATGGGGAACAAAAAGGTTCGGCGGCTCAAAATACGGAACCCGCGGTGCTACAGTGGGTCTGATCATAGGATTGTTCCTCGGACCGCTAGGAATAATAATTGGGCCCTTCATAGGAGCTTTTGTGGGAGAACTTATCTTCAAGGATGATATTAAATATGCCCTTAAAGCAGGATTCGGAAGCCTTCTTGGATTCCTTACAGGTATAGGCCTGAAACTGGCAGCATCATTTATTATGACATTCTACTTCGTCAAGGAGCTTATTGCCTGATTCCTCAGCCCCTCAATGTAGCAACCATAACCGCCTTGATGGTATGAAGCCTGTTCTCAGCTTCATCAAATACCACTGAATGTGCTGACTCAAAAACATCCTCAGTGACTTCCATTCCATCCAGACCAAATTTCCTGAAGATCTCCTCTCCCACCTTTGTTTCGCGGTTATGAAAAGCAGGCAGGCAGTGAAGAAATTTAACATTGGGATTTCCGGTTTTTCCAATCACTTCCATGTTTACCTGGTAAGGTCTTAAAAGCCTTATCCGCTCTTCCCACACTGAATCAGGCTCTCCCATCGATACCCAAACGTCGGTATAAAGAAAATCAACGCCCTTAACGGCTTCAATTAGATCATCAGTGATCAGTATCTTTGCCCCTGTCTTATCTGCAACAATCCTGCACTGATCAACAAGGTCCTTTCCCTGCTGGAATTCAGGAGGGGCGGCAGTTCTGAAATCCATACCCATTTTTGAAGCTCCGGCCAGAAGTGAATTGCCCATGTTGTAACGGGCATCTCCAAGATAACAGAAAGCTATTTTATTAAGAGGCTTACCACTATGTTCGGCCATGGTCATGAGATCGGCAAGGACCTGTGTGGGATGAAACTCGTTCGTAAGTCCGTTCCAGACAGGAACTCCGGCATATTCGGAAAGCTCCTCCACAATCCTTTGCCCGAATCCCCTGTATTCAATACCATCATACATCCTTCCCAGTACTCTGGCGGTATCTTTCATCGATTCCTTCTGCCCTATCTGAGAACCGGTCGGACCCAGGTATGTCACATTTGCGCCCTGGTCAAAAGCAGCAACCTCAAATGCACACCTTGTACGGGTTGATGTCTTTTCAAAAATAAGTGCAATATTCTTCCCTTTAAGATATTGTTTTTCAGTTCCTGATTTTTTGGCCTCCTTTAACTCAGCTGCAAGATCAAGGAGATACTGTATTTCTTCCGTTTCAAAATCAAGTAGTTTAAGGAAGCTGCGGTTGCGAAAACTAACTGCCATGACTGTAAATGTTAAGTATTAAATGGTGAATGGTTGATATTTTGCAGGTGGTAAAAGTAGTGTTTTTTTCCCTATAGTCGGGGTTCAGTCTTCGTATTCCATTGTTATTTTTGACCCGTATTTCCTGTCAGCAAGTTTGAATGCCTCGGTGATAACACTCATCCTCCCCCCGTTCCTTATAAAGTTAAGGCATGCCTCAACCTTCGGGGCCATGCTGCCTTTTGAAAATTGTCCTTCGTTAAGGTACTTAAGAGCATCATTATAATTAAGGAATTCCTTTATTTCCTGGTCAGGCTTGCGGTAATTGATATAAATATATGGAACGTCGGTAAGTATATAGAATTCATCTGCTTTTATAAGTGATGCCAGAAGCGAGGAAGCAAGGTCCTTGTCGATGACCACCTCAGCCGGGCGAACATCGTTCTTTTCATCTATGTAAACCGGTACACCACCACCTCCTGCTGCAATCACAATGTTGCCCCCGCACGCAAGTTCCCTGATTATTTCCTTGTTCATTATGTCACGAGGAACAGGCGATGGAACAACCCTTCTTAATCCCCCGTCAGATTTGATCTCATCCTTGAAAATCCAGCCTTTTTTTACAGACAGATCTTCTGCTTCTTCCCTGGTATAAATCTTTCCTATCCGTTTCTGAGGATCATTGAAGGCCGGATCATTGATGTCAACAACTACCTGGGTAACTATGCATACAACATTTTTATTTATGCCATTCCTGTTAAGGACGTTTCTTAACATTCTTTCTATCATGTAGCCAATCCCACCCTGACTGTCTGCAACACAAATGTCAACCGGCATCTGCGCAATATTATACATCTGTTCACCAGCATCATTTCTCATCAATATGTTCCCAACCTGAGGCCCATTCCCATGAGTGATCACCAGATCATAACCTTCATTGATAAGAAAGATAAGATTTTCAAGTGTCTGGGTGGTGTTCTCCTCCTGTTCATCTATTGTACCTCTCTGGTCTCCTCTTAGAAGAGCATTTCCTCCAAGTGCAACAACTGCAAGTTTATTATCCATATCAATCAGATATTTTTGTAACCTTCGGAAAAATAAAGATCGTAAAACTATTAAATAAAGATCAAAAGCATTAATTCACAGATTAAATCAATTAATTCAAAAATATGTTTAATAACATAAAACTGTATAAACTTTCATATTTGAGACGTTCAGGAACCAGAATAAAAAAAATTGGTTACATTTATGTGCTTAATTCAGATCAGGGCGTGATTAGGTTCGGATATATCTTTCTCATTTCCATCACTTCAATTTTTGTTAGCTTTTCCTGCAAGGAGAACGGCGATAATTATTTCGAACAGGGTGAAATCCACTACAATGTTGAATACCCCGAGAATTCAACCGCCCTGCCGGTAGAACTCCTGCCGAAAACAATGGTGGTCTCATTTAAAAATGACAAGGTCCTGTTTGAACTCATATCCCCTTTTGGCAACTCAGGTATTACCAATCTCGCAAATCCCTCAAGGGAAATCTACGATACTTATTTCAGCATGTTCACAATCAGGTATTACTATCCTTCAAAACCAGGAGAAACATACCCCGGCTTCGAGTCGATGGAAGGCATGCAGATCCGTAAGACCTCAAAAACGGCAGTGATTTGCGGACTTCAATGCAAAAATGCCGAAGTAAGCATACCATCCGACCCCAACAGGAAATATAATATCTGGTACACTCATGAAATTCCCATCAAGAATCCCAACGCTTCAACACCTTATGCTGAAATAGATGGAGTTCTTATGAGTTTTTTCTATCTGATGGGAGATTCTGAATTCCGGTTTGAGGCAGCTAATATCTACAAAAAGGAGATCCCGGATGAAATTTTTGAAAGGAGGTCGAGGTTCAACCAGGTCTCCAAAAATGATCTGATAAAGTTCATCAGCAAAATGGTGAACCTATAACGCTACACCTTTCAACACAGACAACGGAGATTCCCGGGGACTGACGTGTCTGGAATAAAACACCCAAAATATCCTTAAAAACTTTTTTAGTTCATAATTCATTTTCTCATCAGGATTGTTTTTAATCCCTGATAGCTCAAAATTATTACCTTTGTGTTGCTTTTTGGGGAAATATGGCATAGCCATATCCCCTGGTAACCAGAATCTGCAATGAAAAAGGAGAAGGAAGAAACTGTCAGAAAGAACGGGAAAAACAAGAGTAAGAACGGGTCTTTTATCACAGATGAACGAGTCAAGTTTGTTCTGGGAGTACTTATAACCGGCTTTGCCTTCTATTTGTTGCTTGCATGCATATCCTACCTGATATGGTGGAAAACCGACCTGAGTCTTTCTGATTCCGAGGTAATTTCAGACCCTGATATTAACGTGAAAAACTGGTCGGGTAAAAGCGGTCATTTTTTGGCCAAGATGATTATCGGATTCGGTTTCGGTTATGGAGCTTTTTTCATACCCATAATTATAGGGGTTATCGGGTTGTATCTTCTTAATTTTCCGAAAATCAATCTCTTAAGACTTATCACAAAATTTACCCTTGCAGCTATTCTGTTGTCGCTTATACTGGGATTCATTTTCGGTAATGCCGGCGGTTACCTTTACGGCGGACCGGGAGGAGCCCAGGGATACAAAATCACACTGTGGGTAAATTCATTTGCAGGAAAGATAGGGACAGCGGTTTTTCTTATCATTTTAACCCTGGCATATCTGATATTTGCACTGAAATTCAAACCTGAAACTTTCACCGATAAGATTCCCTCAAGAATAAAAAATGTAATGCCTGTAATCAATTATGGCAGATCATCTGACATGAATACTGAGAAAGATGAAAGGATTGAGGGGAAGGATAAAATTGATAAGGAAGTTGATAATGAGGGATCTTCCGGAGATGGAGATGCCGGTCAAACTCCTTACGCCATCCACAGACCCGGGCATGATGACTATGATCCGGGAAGCCCACAGAAGGGATCTATAATTCATGAGGTAGACAAAGATGCAAAGCCTGAAAACAGGGCAGGTGTTGATCT
>CAZTDW010000166.1:4733-8932 GCA_964611835.1 uncultured Rikenellaceae bacterium
ACCGGCGGTCACCGGCATTCTTACTGAGGAGGAAGTTAAGAAGATCATGGAGAACTATGATCCGCGACTCGATCTTTCGCGCTATAAGTTCCCGCCCGTTTCAATATTGAAGGAACATAAAAGTTCCGCTGACTCAGACGACAGTGAAGTTCTCGAGAACAAGGATATTATAACCCGAACGCTTGCTGATCACAAAATAAATATAAGGCATAAAACTGCAACGGTTGGTCCGACAGTTACCCTATATGAAATTGTTCCTGAAAGCGGAGTTAAAATATCGCGTATCAAAGCGCTTGAAAACGATATAGCTCTTAACCTGTCGGCGCTCGGAATAAGGATTATTGCACCAATCCCCGGACGGGGTACAGTGGGCATAGAGGTGCCGAACAAGAATCCTAAAATCGTTTCCATGCGCTCCCTTATAACTTCAAGGGCCTTTCAGGAAGCAAAATTTGATCTTGCACTTGCTCTCGGGAGAACCATAACTAATGACCCTTATATCGTTGATCTGACAAAAATGCCTCACCTGCTTGTCGCAGGAGCCACCGGACAGGGCAAATCAGTAGGCATAAATGCCATAATCACTTCTATTCTTTATAAAAAGCACCCGTCTGAGGTGAAATTTGTGCTGATTGATCCAAAGCGGGTCGAACTTCCCCTGTATGTAAAGATTGAACGGCATTTCCTGGCAAAGCTTCCCGGTGACGAGGATGCGATAATTACCGACACGCAGAAAGTGATCAATACCCTTAAATCGCTAACCTTTGAGATGGACAACAGGCTTGAACTTCTCAAGGAGGCCCAGTCGCGAAACATCAAGGAATACAATGAAAAGTTTATATCAAGAAGGCTGAATCCGGAAAAGGGGCACAGATATCTTCCCTATATCATTCTTATAATTGATGAGTTTGCAGATCTTATAATGACAGCAGGAAGGGAGATAGAGCCGCCCATAGGAAGGCTGGCCCAGCTTGCCAGGGCTGTGGGGATACACCTGATCATTTCAACACAGAGACCCTCCACCAACATCATTACCGGATTCATAAAAGCCAACTTCCCCACAAGAATAGCATTCAGGGTATTCTCATCCATCGATTCCCGTACCATTATTGATGCAACCGGTGCTGACAGGCTGGTAGGACGCGGAGACATGCTGGTATCATCAGGTGCCGAGTCAGTAAGGGTTCAGTGTGCTTTCATAGATACTCCGGAAATAGAAGAGCTTACAGAATTCATCGGGTCACAGCAGGGATATCCCGACGCCATGCATCTTCCCGAATATATTGACGACAGTGAAGCAGGGCCCCAGGAGGTGGATCTCCGAAAACGCGATCCGATGTTCGATGAGGCAGCAAGGCTAGTGGTCCAGCATCAGCAGGGATCGACCTCCCTGATCCAGAGAAAGCTTTCAATAGGATACAACAGGGCAGGAAGAATAATAGATCAGCTAGAAGCTGCCTATATAGTCGGCCCCTTTGAAGGAAGCAAGGCCAGGGAAGTACTGGTCACTGACTTTATGCATTTGGAACAGATTTTGAAGGGTTTGGAGTAAACCTTTAATAATGAAGAGATTTTTGATAATAGTTTTTCTGCAGTTGCTCATCTCCGCAAATGGATTTTCACAGAACGATCCCGGGGCACTTACAATACTCGACAGGTTTTCTGCAAAAGCACTTAATGCACCCTCAGTATCAATGGAATTTAATCTGCTTACCGAAAACCAGGTTGAAAACACAAACAGTTCCATCAAAGGTTCGATTATTCTTGCCGGAAATAAATACAGGCTTGATCTTGAAGACAATATAATATGGTACGACGGGGTGACCTCATGGAACCTTCTTCCTGCGGAAAAGGAAGTTACCATAACCACTCCCGAAAAGAGTGATGACTCATTTCAGACCAGGCCTTCACTTATTTTTACTTGGTACAAAAAAGGATATAAGTCGAGGCTGCTCGAAGAAAAAACCGATTCATACCTTATCGACCTCTATCCTGAAGCCCTTGAAAGCGATCATGTAAGGATAAGGCTTAAAATTGGAAAACCTGCGATGGATCTCAAATCACTGGAATATAAATACAAGAATGGTATAACCATAACCATTGATGTGAAATCATACGATCTGAAGAAGATTCCTGACAGTACATCCTTCATTTTTGAGCCCGGAAAACACAAGGGGGTCGAGGTCATCGACATGCGATAGAAACTGCATTGCTATCTCTCAGGATATACAATTCTTGCATGGTAAATATTCGATAGTCTTTTTACGAATACTCTTTTAATATCAGTAATATCCCTGAATGTAAGTGGCGTCTCCGAAAAAAGTCCATCCTGTTCCTGAAGATAAATGATCCTTTCCACAAGTTCACTGATCTTTTCTTCCGTGTATACCGGTAAAGTTCGCGATGATGCCTCAACTGCATCAGCCATCATCACTATAGCCGTTTCTTTGGAAAAGGGTTTCGGACCAGAATAGGAGAAATCCTTTTGCTTGTCAGTACTTTTTGGATTCTCATCCATGAATTTCTTGTAAAAATAAAAAGCAACAGATGTCCCGTGGTGGGTCTGGATGAAATCGATTATCTGGGATGGCAGCTTATATCTGCGGGCAAGCTCGACACCTTCCTTCACATGGTCTATAATTATTTTTGCGCTCTTTACCGGATCAAGCTTGTCGTGAGGACTGAATCCTTCCGACTGGTTTTCAATGAAGTACTCCGACCTGACAATCTTGCCAATATCATGATAAAGGGCTCCGGTGCGGGCAAGAAGATTATTCGCCCCGATTTCCCTTGCAGCCTCCTCAGCAAGATTTGCTACCTGTAAAGAATGCTGGAATGAGCCCGGGGCACCCTCCGAAAGCTTACGTAAAAGAGGCTGGTTGGTATCAGACAGCTCAAACAGCGTTGCATCAGAAAGGAATCTGAAGGTCTTTTCAAAGACAAAAATAAGCGGATATGAAAGGAGCAGCAAAACTCCGTTACCTGCAAACCAGATATAATTACTCCACTTCATGTTCTCAATGCTTCCTTCCTGCATAATGCCAATCCCAAAATATACTACCGAATATGCCAGAAAAACCATAAAGGCAGTGAAAAACAATTTAGCCCTTCTGTTTATGTTGGTGAGTGAAAAGATAACAATTACACCTGCCAGAAAGCTTATGAAAACGAACTCGAATGAGTTTGGCACAATAAATCCTGACAGCATAATGGCTATGAGATAAACAAACAAGGCAAGCCTCGAATCATAAAAGGTCCTGATCACTATGGGAATGATCGCCAGGGGAACAAGAAAAACCACGTCGGCAGGAGCATAAAGCATCAGCCTTATAATTGCAATGAACAGAAGAATTATCAGTATTATAAAGAATGTTTTATGAGTTGAACTGAGGACATCAAACCTGAAATTGTACATAAAAAGGTAAAGTGCCATATAACATGAACACACAAGTATCAGCCTCCCAAGTACAACAAGCCACCGGTCGTACATTCCCAGCCGTCGCTCCGATTCGTCCCTCAGGGATTCAAGAATCAGGAATTTTGAATCATTGATTATCTCTCCGCGGCTGATTATCAATTCACCTTCCTGTATCATTCCCCTGCTTGGGCTTATTTCATTCAGCATCTTTTCACTTACAGCTGAGGAAGTCTGTGAATCGTAAATCAGATTGGGCTTAATAAAATTGTAGAATGCAACGCCTTCAAGGAAATCATGAACCGCGGCAGACGAAGCTGTATTAAAACTTTCTATCAGTTCTGCCTTCTTTTGCTCAGCAGTCTGGTATGCAGTTTTTTGCTGGTAAAATGAATTAAACGGCTTTTTTTCAGCCATCTTACCATTGATTATTGTTACATCCCTGAAACTCTGCCCATATGAACCCCCTATCGCATCTGTTTCCAGTATCCCCTTCCGGTAGATATCCGAAAGAATTGTGATGAGTTCTTCGTGCAGCTTATTTTTTGATGATGGCGGCAGTGGTTTGTGCGTTGATTCATAGTCATCTATGAGACTATTCAGATACACTTCAAATTCTCTGGTTTCCCGTTCAGGGATTTCATCGTTTACCCTGAAGTAAGGTGTGAAATTCCTCAATAAACTGTCGCGCTCCCTGGCAATTACTGTTGTTGATTTCAAAACTGAAAAATCCCACGGCGCAATAAGGGAAGCATTCAGCCATGGTTTACCCTTCTGGAACTCA
>CAZTDW010000167.1:0-8925 GCA_964611835.1 uncultured Rikenellaceae bacterium
GTAGCTCTTTGTACCGGCTTCCTACAGTTTTGATTTCCTTACCTCTTTCCATCTGCTTAATTTCTGTGGCTTCTCTGTGTGTCCGTGTAAGTTCCTGATATTTATATAACAATTTATCTTTATCGGGAATTCATCCCAATTATGGTCAATTGTCGGAAGCCATAAGCAGGAACGGCTTCATTTCAAAACTGTGATAGAATGGCCTGAGCCTTTCCGTATTATAATGTTCAGATACCTTAACGATTTTCTTTGATGACGTAACCACATCAATCGGAACATTGTCATATCTGCCGTTTTTCAGGACAACGATCCGGCCATGCATTCCCTTGAGAATAAGGTCGAGCGCAAGGTTGCCATATGCCATTGGGACGATTGAATCGAGAGCGTCGGGATCACCGCCTCTTACCATATAGCCAAGTTTCTGATTGATAATGTTGATTGTCTTTCCGTTATTGTACTTTGAAGAAAGCTCTTTAAGCTTTTCTGAAACAATGTCGCCTATACCTCCCAGTTTTGCATGCCCGTAGGCATCTTTCTCGGTGCCCGCAAAGATCATCTCGCCCCCCCTGAACATTGCACCTTCTGACACAAGGACAACGGAATATTTGCTTGGATTATGGTTCCTGTCTTCAACAAGCAATTTGGTCAGCAATTCAATATCGAATTCAAATTCCGGAATAACGCATCTGTTGGCTGCTCCTGCCATAGTTGGCAGCATTGCGGTGAATCCGGCATATCTTCCGAAAACTTCAAGGACAAGAAGCCTTTCATGCGACCCTGCCGATGTTCTGAGGCTGTTGGTCATCTGGATGGTCCTTGTGACGCATGTGCTGAACCCGATGCAGTAATCGGTTCCCGGCACATCATTGTCCATTGTCTTGGGTATGGCAACAACCTTAACACCTTTTTTATAAAGATGAACGCCGTAACTCAGGGTATCATCGCCGCCGATCGGAATAAGATAATCAACACCAAGCCACTCAAGATTTTTTATCACTTCGGGAGTCAGGTCGTTAAAGTCATTATTGTATGTATCCTTAAGATGCTCCGGAACAGTATCTCTTGACATATGACTTGGCCTGGTCCGAGATGTATGAAGGAAGGTGCCTCCTGTCCGGCCTGCCTTGTTGACAATATCATCGGTAAGGACCTGATAGCAATTGCTGTTGTCAGCTTTTTGATCCCTTATCAGTTCCGTAATGCCTGCCCATCCCCTGCGAAGGCCAATGACCTTGTATCCTTCCCTGTTTGCACGGATTGTCACCGCCCTTATTGCAGGATTCAATCCGGGAACATCACCACCTCCCGTAAGAATTGCAATAATTCCCTTTGTTGTTTTGTTGTTTGCCATGATCTTCTGCTTTTTATTTGATACCATTTTTCTGTTTTTTTTGAGGACTCTAAAGTAAAGTATTTTAGCTTTTTTCCAAAAAAGAATTTACCTCAGTGGTCTGGAAAAATTCCAACCGTTCTTTAATACGTTTTTTCAGCCTTTTTATCCGGACAAAGCATGCCCTAACGGATCACAAATTCCCTGTCTTTCAGAATACCACCCCTAGTCGAGTAAAAACTGGCTCTTCCTTTTAATTCCTGTCTGTCATAAAGCCTTATAACAAACTCGGTCCCGGATATTCCTCCCCCCTGAATGAAAGGTATGGTCCCCGACACTTTAAATTCCTTAAGGTTGTCGTCAGCATTGCTCTCCCTGTCCCTTTCCTTATTCTGCCGGCCAGCCTTTTTATCTTCGATGATCCTGAATCCGGGTTTTTCCGATACGGCATCCGTCGTATCAAATTCAATTTCAATTCTGTCTTCCCTTACAATTTTAACCAGCTGGGCCTGGCGAAGTGCTGTGGGCAATCTGCCATTGTTCCTGATGCTTACTGTCAGCTTATAATCAGCTGAATCAGTCTTATACGATTTTATCTTTTTCACTTCAATTTTCTCCCAGTCAACCTCAGGAAGATGCTTTATCATTTCCAGGTTGAAAAGAGCCTGGTTTCTTATCCATTCCTCAAGGTACCGTGCAGGAGGATTCTGGGAGAAAAATTTCAGATCGAAACCGCCTGTTTCAATATCACCGTAAACCGGATGCTTTGCAGGTTTCCATTCTATAAATCCGGCACCTTCATTTTCCTCTTCATCCCATATCAGCACATCAATCTGGGTTGTGTCGCCGTCATTGTTATAATCCCTGAACCTTGCGTTGTTCCAGATCTCGTCACCATACCAGATTGCCCCGTAATACCAGTATCCGAAATCCGGGCCATGGCCGAAAAGAGGATTTCCGGAACCATAATCATTATATACGTCTCCGGCTTTTTTATAACCCGTTATGCTTTTACCGATTGCATCGAATTTCCTGTACCATTCAAGATCCTCGGGATACATTCTTTCTGCCGAAGGTGAGGTGGAAGGAGGCCTCAGGTGCATCGGAACGCTGGTATCCATGGAATTGACTACTGAAATATTAGGGTGTCTGAGCAGGAACTCAACGACTGATCTTGTTTCAGTCTCACTCAGAGGGTACTCGCCTGCCCCGAATTGAGTAAACCCACGACCTGTCTCCTCTGACACAGGTCTCCAGTTTTCAGGATAGTTTCTGTGAAGATCAAGTCCTCCTATGCCGTCTTCATTTATCCTGCCGTCGCCGTCGTTGTCGACACCTTCCGTTGAAGTCAGATATCTCCCCTCGCCTGCCTTTACCTTTTTCATTATCCTGCCTGTACTGTCGGCCGGGTCGAATGTCATATTGCCCTTTTTGTCGTCTTTCCATCTCATGGTCAGTATCATGCCGTCGCCATTAAGATCATCGGGAGGATCTTCGTCGAGCAGGCCATCATTGTCATTGTCAACCGGCCTTGTCGTGCTTCTGTTGCTTTGCGCCGTATGCATATACAGATTATGACCGTCGGGATTGTTTACGGGCCGGAGATAAATGGTTTTGCTGTCAATTATCCCGGTTATCACCGGATCTTTTCCGTAGTTGTCAATCAGATGCCTGGCAAGCCACATAACGCATTCCGATCCCGTGACCTCACCGCTGTGCCTGCCTCCCTCAATAAAGGCGGCAGGCTTGTCGGTATGCTTCCCCTTTTTCTTGTTCGTCAGGGTAATCTGCATCACCGGCCTGCCTTCGAAACTTATCCCTGTTTCATACAGATCAATAATTTCGGGGTATTGCCTGGCCCATTTTTCCAGCCAATAATAAATTACATCAGTTGAATGATAAACATTAAAACCGAGTGAATCTCCAGGCTCATACTGTACCTGATGGTATCGGACCCCGGGAAAATAGCTAACTCCGTGCCTGAAGCCCGAGAGCCTGTAAATTTTCGCAGTGGAATCACCGGCGGCGGTCAGGGATGTCTGAGCCGGTTGTCCTGAAAGCAGGACAGGAATAGTTAAAAAAATGGGGAAGAAATATTTGTTCATGGTTGAATGGGTCTGCTGTTATATCAGGCATGGCTGTAAGCCGGAGGTTAATTTCCGGGATGCAGAGGTCAGCCTCTTTTTGATATTATTTCAAGCTTGTCGATGTCGGCAATTTCAATTGTTTTACCGAAGACTCTGATTATCCCGTCTTTCTTAAAATCCGACATGGTCCTGATCACATTGGCAGTACTCATGCCGATATAATCAGCTATCTCCTTCCGGGATACCGGAATATCAAAAATCCTTGAATTATAGATCTCTCTCGTGAAATACAATAATACGTAGGCAACTCTTCCTGCAAGGTTCTTTTGCCGGATATCAAGGGTTTGATTTATTATCTTATCATTTATTACCGAAATCTTTGTCATCAGGTTCATCGCAAATTGTCCGTTTTTATTAAACAATTCTTTAATAAAATCGAGTTTCACACAACAAACCACTGATTCTTCGAGTGCCGAAACCGAATACCTGTATCTCTCTTCGGAGAAGATGCTCATATTGCTTACAAACTCAAAGGGCCGTGTAATCGTTATAACCTGCTCTTCACCATTTGAAGATCGCCTGAAGAGCTTGACAAGTCCGGTTTTGAGGTATTTGAAGTCTGTTATTATTTCACCCTCAAGATTAATGATTTCGCCTTTATGGAAATATT
This sequence comes from uncultured Rikenellaceae bacterium, assembly GCA_964611835.1. Classification (GTDB taxonomy): domain Bacteria; phylum Bacteroidota; class Bacteroidia; order Bacteroidales; family VadinHA17; genus LD21. The sequence goes on from CAZTDW010000167.1 coordinate 4,088, forward strand.
TTTCCTCTTTGAGTTCACACAGCTGCTGTATGCTTTGTTCATCAAGACTGGCAAACACCACCTCTCTGAAATCACATTTTTCGCATTCGCAGGGTCTTATTTTTTTAGACACGCCGTAAATTTTTAACAAAGTTATTATTTTCCCGTTTACATTTTTTACAGGTAATTTGTTTTATTGAGTAACTTAGGCCGTTTTGGCTGAAAAAACATATCTGATACTTTAACAAATTGTAGATAAATGATTTACAAAACGGATTATCATGTGCATTCTCTGTTCAGTGATGGCAGGGCTGCACCTGAGGACTATATTGCCCCTGCACTGGAGGCAGGATTAAAGGAAATAGGATTTTCAGAACACCTTACCCTGTTCAAGGAAAATACCGACTGGAGCATGAATGGCGAAAAAGCTGCCTTATACCTTAAGCATATGAAGGGATTACGTGAAAACTCACATGAGATTCCGGTCAGGGTGGGACTGGAAGTTGATTTCTTCCAGGGTAAGGAAAAAGAAATTTATTCATTTCTTAAAAACATTGATATTGATTATGCAATAGGTTCGGTCCATTATCTTGGCGAAACTACGGTTGACAACGGGCCCGAGTTTTATGATGGCAAGAACATCGACAGATTGTATGAAGATTACTTTGAACAGGTTATTGCTGCTGCTGCATCAGGCCTTTTCGACATAATAGCACACTGCGACCTGATAAGGATTTACGGCTTCAGGCCATCATTTGACCCTGAACCCTGGTACAGAAAGCTTGCGTCAAGCTTTAAAAAGCATGATGTGGCATTTGAAATCAACACCAACGGCAGAAACAGACCCATTGCCGATTTTTATCCTGACAGGAGGTATATCAGGATTTTCCGGGAGGAGGGAGTGCCTGTATGCGTAAACTCAGACGCACATATGCCCTCAAGGATAGCCCAGCACTTTGACGAGGCATATGAACTGTTAAGAAATTCGGGATATACTGAAATGGCTGTTTTCAGAAACAGGGAAAGATTCATGATACCTTTCTGATTCAGAAAGTACCTGTATTCTGCTGTTATTTTAAAGGTTTTATAAAGACCAGTTTTACTGGACCGGCAAGTCCCGACTTTATAAGCGGTACACTGTCCCAGGGTACATGAACATTATTCAACCCCGGTATGTTGGTCGTCCTGATATTTGTTTTTGTGTATTTTTCCCCTGTTAACGCATCGCCCGAAAGCCTGTTTGACCACGTATTTGCCACTTCTATTTTCAGCCTGTTGTTCCCTGCCTTCAGTATATCAGTTATATCAAATCTGTTGGGTTCACACCAGGCTATTCCGAGGTTGACATCGTTAAGCCACACCTCTCCCACTTTGGAAATGCCTCCCAGGTCGAGGAATATTCTGTAATCCCTGTCAAAATTGAGATACGGTTCATATTGAAAGGTTTTCTCATATGTTGCGGTCCCTGAGAAATACTTTATGCCGGGATTTTCGGATTCAGTCCAGGAGATCAGTTCAGGAAAAATTATCTTTTCAGGAGCGCCCCATCCGGAAGGAAAACTGAGTTCCCATGCTCCGGAAAGATGCTGGGTTTTGATGTTGCAGTTAAATTCCGTTATGCCTTTGCTGCCGTGAAGGGAATATTTTCCGTCTTTCAGAAACAATATCCCGTTCTTTGTGAACTGCAGCGGGGGAGGATTCCTGCCTTCCATTGAAATGCCATTGAAATGAACCGGTGCCGGCGCTTTCCTGAAAACAAATACACTGGTGCCATAAGGAGCCAGGGTAACCGGAATTCTGATGTGCCTTGAATTCTGTTCATAAATCCATACCGGAATTATTTCACCCGTTACAGGATCCCAGTATTCGGGTATCCTGTTCTGCTGCCTGAAATCACAATTCCTTGATATCCAATTACCTGTCGTATTTCTTAAAAAGTATAAATCTGTTTCTCCCCTCAGATAATGAATATAGTCGATAGTGGAAAGGTCCTTATCGCAATAATCCAGATCGGGAGGTATCCCGATTGAGATCAGGGATCTGGCTACCGAAGGGCCTGCGATGATCGCACCTTCCCTGGCAAGTTCATTCATTTTTTTCAGCAGCTCAGGGTCAGTGGTTTTATTTTCATCATAGGCCATAACAGAAAACTGTGCTCCGCCCGGCAGTATAAGCTTTCCGTTTTTCACTTCAAGCCTCTTTAGCATATCCGCATTTATCACTTCATAATCATAACCCGGTCCTGCTGAGAAGCGGCTGTTTTTCGGTCCGGTGTAGTTCGGAATATCATCTCCGTAGAAATACAGCACATCGGCGAAAAAGTCTGATTCCTGAAAAATGGCACTTATCCTGGAAAGATAGTCAGTGAATGGCTTTATCTTTGAAAACCATACACGTTTATTGTTAAAATGGGTACCGGCATGGTAGACGATCCCGGGGTATCCTCCTTTGGGATTATGGCTGAATCCATGGAGCACAACACGGTTCATCCCTTCGCAGAAAGCCCTGTCGCCAAAGGGTTTAATATCAAAAGGTCCCTCCTGCCAATGCTGAAAGCTCGAAAATGACTCTTCCTCAACTATTCCGCGTCCGTAAATATGTGATGCTGCAGATACTTCCTTTACAACCCTGAGTATATCAATCCCCTCGCTGTTGAAATATGTGTGGTTGACCCAGAATTCCCCTCGTGGAAGATCGAGTGCACCAAGCGACTCAAGAGGTTCGACGGGTACATTGTGAAGCGGTAATCCGGGACCGCCTGATTCCGAATTTATTTTAAGCCCGTATCTGTGCGATATTTCTGCGGCTTTCCTATAGAAATTTTTTATCATCAGAGCTGACAGGGTCTTTCTGAAATCTTTCCTGAAGCTTTCCAGTTTTTCCTGATCATACAGCTCCTGGTCGAAAAGAGAGGGAAGGAATTTCGACAGGCTATATCCGTTAAGCTTCATGAACTCATCCGGAAGAGATGGGGTCCATACATTTCCGGTCACCTCATAGCTGGCAAGGTAAAGGCTTTTCAGGGCACTTTTTTCAATATCTCCCACCACACTTCTGATCCTGTTGATGACATGAAGAAAATGTGTTTCAGTTGATGTCGAGTCAAAATGGTCAATGATCGGACCGGCGGAATACAGGCTGGGCAGCTTCAACTGCTCGCCTGAATTGGAACAGATGAATCTGTAGATATCCCATTCTCCCCCGGGAGCAGACCATTGCAGAAATTCCTGTTCCTGATTGAAAAACCTGGTCACATCTACAATTCCGGAGGTGTCGACTTTATTGATCATATCACCGGCCGGAACAGCAATAACTGCTATCTCCCTGTACCATTCAGGTCTTCCGGTCAAAGGATCCATGCTTATCTGCGGTTTTGCCCCTCCTGATTTCAGAATTTCGGGGAAAGGAAGCTTTATGTTCCTGGGCATGTCGCCTGTGATCCTGAATACGGAACAATAAATTGATTTTGCAGCATGTTCCGTGCCGATCCAGCTGCCACCGGCATTCCAGCTGCTGGCCATGTTGAGGCCTGCCTCCATTCCGTATCTTCCCGCTTCATCAAGAGCCAGTTTTATGGCCTGGAGTGATTCCACGCTTAGAAAAGCAGGCCCTGGTTTAATTACAGTATCACTGGCCGGTACCCCTATCTCAAAAATGTCAAATCCGGAAATCCCGGCATTCTTCATTGCAGCTATCTCTTCCCTGATCCTCTCAGGATCGGTATTCCCATTGAGCCACCACCAGTAAGCTTTCGGTCTTGCATTTTGCGGCGGATTGATAAAATCGTTGCGGAGGCCTTCATACGAACCATCCGTCTGGGCATTAATGGTTGCCAGGCATATTGCCAGCTCAAAAGTCAGGAAAATCAACCAGCTTTTCATTTTAAGGTTTTTTGTTTAGTGTCTTTCATTTTAAATAAAGACCATCTGATTTACCCGGCTGCAGCTTATCATCCCTCAATTCTGAAGTCTTCTTCAGGTTAAGCATTCCTGACAGCATTATCCGGCAATTATTGCTGATTCGATATTCAGGTATTCCGCTATCGTGCTTATTGTTGAAGCATGATGTCCCACACCAAGGGCAAAATGATGCGTCGGGCCTTCCTTTATCCAGCGATGAAGAAATGTCCTTATATCCGGCATGAAAAAGCCTCTTGTATTTGTGTTGCCCGTTGCCGGAATTGGTCCCCTTACAGACTCACCCTCAGCCAGAATGAATTTGAATCTGCCGTCAAATGTGGTATTTACCGACAGCAGGGTGATTGGTCCTTCCCTGATCCTGAATTCCACACCGGCGCCAAAACCCGGTTTTCCGTGATACTTTTTCAGGCTCCTGAGGACCGGCCTTTCCGACGCAATAGCGATATTGTGGGGGCCATCATGACCAACCAGTATAAATCCTTCATTGAAATCGGCAGGATGGAATTCGGCAAAGCTTCCCCCAAAACCCAGCCTGTCCATTATGAAAAGTGCTATCAGTGTTTTCAGATCAGATTCACCACACATTGGAAATCCGTTTGAAATCAGGATGGAATTGCCGACAGCAAGATTTGACATCAGGAGTCTTTCATCGCTTCCTTCCATGCCATCATAATAATACGCCAGTCCGTGCAGATTTTTCTTTTCAACAAACCGTTTTAGAGCCATATAGATCCTTGCAGAAGTTTCCAGGTCGCTGTCCCTGAGCTTAAGGGAAATAGGATCTGAAACGGGATCAGGAGTGTCAAAGAAATCCAGAATTATGTTTTTGCCATTGGCAACTTCGTCATCAGTAATAAGATGATAGAAATTCAAAAGCTCATTTGCTTCCAGTTCAGTCACATGACAGCCAAATGCAGATGTCAGCATTGTGATATCAGT
>CAZTDW010000168.1:0-8867 GCA_964611835.1 uncultured Rikenellaceae bacterium
CAAATGCTTATGAGAACAAATCAAGAATCTAAATTATTAATCGGATAACAGTGATAATAAATCTAAAACTGAGGTTTTAACATTTTTAAAGACTGCATATTCAACAGGGAGCATTATGGTTGGAGGGGTTGGCTCTATATTAGTTTTTGTCACAGGAATAGGTATCCCACTAAAAGGCTGAACAGTACAAGGCTTTTTAACATCAATCCCATTATTTAGGATTAGCTCTATCATTTCAAGATTACTATTGTCAATAGCATATATCAACGACCTGTTCCCTGTATATATTTCTTTTGTATTGTAAGAGTAATTGCCGTCCGAAATTGGAATTACTTTTTTTAAGTTGTTTTCATATACCCAATAGTGAATGCCGTTAAACCGTTTGGATATGACAGCCTTCCCATCATAGTAAACTTTCCCAACAAAATCATGATCCATAAAATCATTGAACTTAGCACCCTTTTCAATCAGGTATTTTACAAATAAAATATTATTGATTTTTACAGCTTTTTCTATACAACATGATGGATCAGCTCCTTTTTCTAAAAAATATTTTATATAGTCAAAATTACTTTGTGTTATTGATCCATTCAATCCGTCATTTAAAGTTACATTTTTCGAAAGAGCCTTATTTATAAGCTCTTTATCATTTGATTTGATGCCTTCTTGCAATTGTTCAAAAGCTTTTCTTGACTGACTAAGAACAGAAACTGAACAAAAGATTGAAATTAATCCGATAAAAAGAAATTTTCTCATTGTTATTTGAAATTTATTGGCCTACTCTTTAATGGATTTTCGGCATGCTCCTTTATTTCTTCACATGAACTCTAAGACAGTATTTACAAAAACTGCTTTTTTGGGGCAAGCCTCTTTCAGGCAGTTTTAATCCATAGTACACTGCAAAGCCCCGTCAATCACAATAGCAATAACCTTTCAAACCTCATTTACCCTTTGTTCTATTTTAGTATTGCCTGACTTTCAATCTTTGTAAAATCCATTAAATTTAAACAAAATCAAGGGAAATTGCGGCCAGGGAATTAAAGAATATTTCAGCCAAATTATGTCAAAGGGCAATCCAGACGCTCCAATGAGCCTGTTTTGTTCATGAGCTGAATACTGTCGATCTTGCAATACCTGAAAATCTCCTCTATATACTTCTTTATCTCTTCATCACTCACAAGCTAATATTCTGAGGGTAAAAGGTAACTTTGTCGACGACACAGATCTTAATGCATCATTAAGGGTATTGGTTAAATTGGTAACCGTTTACCAAAAGCATAAGAAGGAGACGAGGATAATAACAGGAGCATCCCCTGCTTTTCATAAGTTGTCAACAATAAAATAATCAAACGAATACGTATAAAAATAGTAGCATTCCGGTTATGGTGGCGCGGGGGCTAACTCGGAAAATGAACATCTTAATAAGAAGAGGTTGAATCAAAAATACATCTTATTGCTTTTTTAACCTTGGAGGCCTTTGTGCCTGGCTTTGTGATACTTTGTGGTTCAGTGATTCAGGTCTAACCGCAAAGGTCTCGAAGGGTAGCACAAAGAACCCCAAGGACTTTTAATAAAGCCTACTGTCATTTATTAAAATCACGATTCGAACATGGCCGAGCGTAAAAAAACACTCGATGGGTGTTTTTATTGACGGAGCCAACCTGACGCGAAGGGCTGAGAAGCCCGAACCGGGAAGCGGAGCGACGAGCTCGTGAGTTATTTAACTATCCAGTCAGTATATTCATAGGTATATGTTCCGAATTTGCTTAACTCATCAGTAACGGGTTTTAGCTTTCCGCTTTCAGACTTTTGAAGTTCTGTTCTGCTTCCGTCAGGATTAATGTATTTTGATCTGACCTGCTCTGATTTAATAACATGAATCATTCCATAAGCATCAGCATTGACAGTGCCTCTGACTCCCTTTACCAGATAGACCTGCCAGTCAGGATCAAGTTTGTTCATTTCCGGCAGATACTTTCCTGTAAGGCATTGAATAAATTCCTCCATTGAAACTCCTGGATTTAGATTTATTTTCATTATATGAGTTCCAATCAGCGTCCCCTTGGGCAGAACCTGCCCAAATGTCATTCCCGTCAGCAGCAGCAGGGTTGTAACATAAACAAGTCTTTTCATTTGGCTAAGGATTAATAGATTAATCAAATAAAATTACACCACAGAAAAGCCAAAGTCAAGTTTATTTTGGCAAAATTCCCCTGACTATCGATCTTTAGTAAGCTTATAATTCTTCTTAAATGTGCCGGGATTTTTAAATCTGGCAAAACCGTTTCATTAAGATCAGGTATCCTATTTCACATAAAAAGGAGTATTGGCAACAGCAATATGCCCATGACCATCACGGATATAAACAAACAGCCTGTAGCTTATCCCGCGGCCGGCAGGCACCTGGAACTTTATAGATCCATTTTCATGGCTTTTGATGAAATCCTTTACCGGCTCCGGTTTGGTCTCTCCCTGTCCTGCATATGCCCCAAACTGTGTGGGTTCAGGCAACAGCTCCCATTCATATGCCAGCCCGTCGTTATCCGGATCACTGGCCTCAACGGTTGCGGTATTTATGCTTGAAGGTGCAACCTCAATACTCTCAAGAGGACCCAGACCGTTAATGGCAGGATAGGCAATTCTCGGCGCACGGTTGGCAGGCCATTTACCGGTCCACATGTACTGCATCACTTCAACAGTCTCGGTTTTCAGGCTGTCATGAAACATGTTGAACCAGGTATGCGTTCTCTCCTGACGGTTGGTAGTCCACAGAAACACATAGGAACCAAGGCACCGGGGATCAGCCATTATCACTTTTTCATACCGCTCCCGGTAAACCCTTGCTTTTTCAGTGCCTGTCTCTTCAATTACAACTCCCTGTTTAGTCCTTGGCACCTCCCACCATCCCGACGGTCCCCATTCAGTCACAACAAAGGGCTTTTCCCAGCCATACTCGCGCAGCCATTCCGGGACATTCAGCAATGCCGCATAGGCATTTACTCCCAGAAGGTCGAGATTCGGGCATCTTTCCTTTATATCCTTGATTTTCTCAAGTTTCCCATAACCTACCACCGTCATAACAGGATGATTCGGATCGGTTTCCCTGATCATACCTGCAATTTCATTGATGGCATCCCATACTTTAAGATTGTAGTCCTTATCACCCGGAATATGGTCCAGTTCATTCCCGATAGCCCACATCAGAACAGCAGGGTGGTTTTTGTATTCTTCCACAATCCCCCTGTTCTTAAGGTATTGTTCTCTTACCGCCTGTGCATCGTTGTAATCGAATCCGCTTCTTTCCGCACCCATAGGAAGGTTGACTAGTACGGTAAGCCCTTTTTGATGCGCTTCATCGAGAAACCTGTACGAAGATCTGACAGAGTTGGCCCCCGACTCCGTCATTTCATCAAGAAATCCCCATCCCACAGCACCATTGATGAAATAGGGTTCACCACCCCTGTAAAGCCTGAACTGGCCGTTTTCTTCCTTTATCTCCGCTTTTATTGCAGTATCAGATCCTTTTTTACCTACGTTGCAGGCACTCATTACAATGAGCAGGGCAAAAATCACAGTAAAATATGTTCTCATACAAAAAATTTAAGATGATTAATTCATTAATATTATTAATATACTGTATTCCTTTGTGTTACTTAGTGATGAACTTTGTGTAACCTGGTGGTAAAGAATATCTAACCACAAAGGAGCTCAAAGATTTACACAAAGGATCACAAAGCAAATGAATAATACAAGTTATATATCACACAATAAATATGATGTCAGATTCATAAATATAAATGATTCTTCACCCTGAAACATGATTAATCTTTAGATAATTAAAGTCCAATTTTCATATTTCCTGGCTGATGAACCCTGATCTCAACTCATTTACCGGAATATTTTGAGCTGGCAAACTTTTTTTCCAGCTCACCAAGTATTTCCTGCGGATTGGTCAGAGGCATATCTTTTTCATGTATCTCATATTCGAGCAACTGCGATTTCTTGAATCTTTCAAAAACGGGCAGCTTTGACCTGTTCGTTGTTTCAATATGATTTCCGTGTTCATCAACAATGATGACCCGTGGAAGAAACACTCCCTTCCTTCCTGTGAATTTATCCATCAGCGCAACAGCATCATCAAATTCTTGCCTCGTCGATCTGCCCAGGGATTCATAACGGTAGATCTTTTTGCCATCCCATGTCGAGACCATAGCATAGCTTTCGGATATTTTTTCATCTATGCCGTTTTCCTGTCCGAGAGTATCATGACCGGAAGGCATCAGCAGTACTTTACCTCCTCCTCCTTCAATGTTGGCTGCATAGCGTGGCATGGTGATGCCCGAGATCCATCCCTGCAGATGCTTTATATATATTTTACCAATCTGCACCGGCGTGATAAAATGGACAATCCCTTTCTCCTTATGACACTGTAACAGATAATATGGATGGATGCCAACCCAGAACATTCTTCTGAAGGTTTCAGCAAGTGTCTTGTAGTAATCATTCACGTGATTAAGCAAGACAGTCTGGTTACGGATAGTAAATCCATGGTTTCTGATCTTTTTTGAAGCAGCGGCCAGATCTTTGGTTATTTCATGATAGTGATTTATATGAGTCATGAAATACACATACTTCTCAGGTCCGGAGTTGTATCTGTTTGCAGATGCATTTATAAGGTCCAGCAATTCATCCGTTATCGCCATTGGCAGTACAACGGGAACCCTTGTGGCTATCCTGATCACGCGAAGGTGGGGTATCCTGCTCAGTTCTTCCAAAATATATTTAAGACGTTTTTTGCTGATCATCAGAGCGTCACCGCCGGTAACCAGGACTTCATTAATATTTTTATTATATCCAATGTAAAACAATCCCCTGTTAATTTCAGGAGTGCTGACTTCAACGGTGCCATCAAGCGACTTGGCTCTCTGGCAGTGGACGCAGTATGAGGCACAGCTTGTGTTTTCGGCTACAAAAAGGGCTATTCTGTTCGGATAGCGCTGATAAGCAGCACCATAACTTCTCGAGCTTTCGCACATTGCACCTTCTGCTCCCGTATCGGGAAAAAGAAGGTTGGCAGGTGTAGGTACGCTTTGCCAGAATACAGGATCAAGACGCTTGTGCGACTTTTCGCCTTCCAGCATCAACGGATGAAAAGGATTGGAACACATCAGTGAAGCATAGTATGGTGTTATGCGCAATGGTTCTTTTCCCTGGCTCTTCAGTGTTTTTATGGTCCTATCTATTTCACTCTTCTGATAATCATTTAATTCTATCACCTTTGCCAGCTGCTCAACTCCCCTGATTGAGTTTTTTTTCTGCCAGCTGGCATCATTCCACTGCGCCTCTGTAACATCTTTCCATAGTTCAATCGAATTAAAATGTCGTGGTTTGTATAGTACATTACTTCCTTCAGTCATATGCTTGCAGTTTCATTCATTATTTGCTTTTGCCTGTCTTTATGCCGGGTTTCAAGTTCAAGCTTTTCGGCAACAGTAAAATCAGTACCGCACATTGTGCAGGAATAGTTTAAAATGAATGCGCCGGCATAATATACCTTTTCAACATTCGGGTGATCACAGGGCTTGCTGCCCCATTTTTCCTTCAGTTTCTGCGATTGATAAAATTCCATGACAACAATGATAATATTATCCTTTAATACTTGTTTACAGCCTTTTGAATGGCACAAACCGCACGAATGTCAAACGGCTTTTTTGTATTTTACCATTCTTCTTTTCTATCAGTATAAGCTCCTGTACGGCATAGGGAGCACCCACGGGAACAACCAGACGGCCATTATCGGCAAGCTGATCCATCAAAGGCTGGGGTATCTGTTCAACTGCCGCCGTTATTATTATTATTTCGAATGGCGAGTGTTCGGGCCAGCCAAGATATCCGTCGCCGTGCTTCACGGTGATATTCGTGTATCCAAGACTTTTAAGCCTTTCAGATGATATTTTTGCAAGTTCCCCAACAATCTCAATGGAGTACACATGCTTAACAGTTTCTGCAAGCACGGCTGCCTGGTAACCTGATCCCGTCCCTATTTCAAGTGCATTCTTTCTGAACGAAGGACGCACGATCTCGGTCATGTATGCCACAATATATGGCTGGGAGATTGTCTGTCCGTATCCTATGGGAAGGGGATTATCATCGTAAGCATCCTTTATATATTCATCAGGGACAAACAGATGCCGCGGAACTTTTCGCATGGCTTTCAGGACGGCCGGATCAGTAACACCACGGTCAGCAATCTGAACTCTTACCATTCTTTCCCTGACAGTTGCATATTTGTCTGATTGCTCAAAATTATCATTCCCCATTTATACTGACTTTATCACAAAGAGTATATGACACACAGATTTTTCCAAGATACTAAAAAACCTGCGCAATTACAAGGAATCAGCCAAATTTCAAAAGGTAATCAGGCAGTTGACTCAGCTGAACAGGTTCTGAAAAAGATCCAGGAAACCGTTGCCGAGGAACTTAACCACAGGCCATATTGGAAGAAGATCAATTTTTGTTATGATCATGGCCAAAATTATCGCGAAGAAGATATATGATCCGTATTTGTACAGATTAGCGTGAAGGACAGGAAATTTCCTTAAATAATTCAGAAGAAGGTGCGAACCGTCAAGCGGCGGGATCGGTAACATATTGAAAACGAAAAGGCCCCAGTTCAGATATATTGCATACAGGATGATATCGTTCACTACCCATATCCCGGCACCATAGCCGTGGGCGAACATGCTGAAGAATGCGTAGAAAAAGGAAATTATAATTGCTGTCAATGCATTTGAGAGCGGACCTGCAACTGCTATTTTCATAATGTCGGCCCGGGGGTTTTTAAGGTTCTGCTCATTGAACTGAACCGGTTTGGCCCATCCGAATCCGGCAAAAAGAAGCATTGCAAAGCCAAGAAAATCAATATGTTTAAGCGGATTAAGCGAAACCCTTCCCTGCTCATGTGAAGTGTTATCACCGCAATACCGCGCTACCCACGCATGGCTGAATTCATGTACGGTAAGTCCAAGTATGATGCCGGGAAGAAATTTTAAAATCCTGGCCAGGGCAAAATGCTCCATATAATTCGATTAATTGATTGGTTGGTTTTGAACGTAAATTCCAGTTTACTGATTATTCAAAACGGTATAAATCTAGATAAAATGCACATAACATTCAAAATATATGATTATTATTCATTTTGTTTGAATTTTATGTTTCCGGGATTGACATGACAGAATCATTTTATTTTTACAATTATAAAAAATGAATTAGGTTTACAGAAACAGAATGAAATGAGAAAGCTGGCTATTGCTCTGATGATTATAATGATTTCCGGAACATGCGATCTGATTTCCCGGGAGGCTCCGAAGGCTGACATTTATCTTCTGACATGTGGTCCGGGAACTGAGACATATTCAATTTATGGCCACAGTGCTTTAAGGATAGTCATTCCTGAAAAGAACCATGATCAGGTATACAACTGGGGAGTGTTTGATTTTGCCACCCCTAATTTTGCATGGAAATTTGCCAAAGGAAAGCTTCAGTATATGCTTGGAGTCTATTCATACGACAGCTTTCTAAGTGAATATGAGTCGGAACAACGCTGGGTCATCTCACAGAAAATCAACCTGTCTGACGAGGAAAAACAGGAGTTGTTCAATCTTATTTCAGTGAATCTCAGGCCAGAGAACATAAAATACCGTTATGACTTTTTTTATGACAATTGCTCGACAAGGATACGCGATCTGCTGGAAAAAACATCGGGAGGCAATCTGATTTATCCTGATGATGAAATACAGAGGAACCTCCCTTCATTCAGGGAACTGATTTCCGACTATCAGAAGGGTTTTCCCTGGATGAAATTTGGCATCGATCTGTTACTGGGTGCACCAGTCGATAAAAAAGCAACAATGAGAGACAGGATGTTCCTACCCATCGACCTGCAGACCAGTCTCTCTTCACTGCATTTAAGGCGCGACGGGAAAATGATCCCTCTTCTTCAGAATCCTGATGTCGTCCTGAAATTCAGCCAGCCGGTATTGAAGGCAGGTTTTTTCAGTTCGCCTCTGTTCGTTTTATGTATTGTACTTATTCTAGCCATAATTCTTTCAGCCATTGTTAAGGAAAAGTTGCCGGCCAGGATCATTGACCTTTTTGTTTTCACTGTTCTGTCAATTCTGGCTATAATGATGATGTTCTTCAATTTTTTTTCCGAACACCAGCAATTGAAATGGAACCTTAACATAATATGGCTCAATCCTTTTATACTCGTTTGTCTTACCCTGCTGATCATGAATAAAAGCAAGGTGACCTGGTTCAGGCTTGTCTTCTGGCTTGCGGTAATGTTTCTTATTCTTGCGGCAGTCCTGCCTCAAAAATTCAACAATGCAGTCTTTCCACTGACTGCCCTGCTGATCCTCAGAAGCTCAGCCAGGGCCGGTTTCAGCTGGAATCCCTTTACACTGCCTGATTTAACGTAACTTTAACACTCATTAACTTCAATTTTAAAATTCACATTTTTCCTTTGTGTGGAATTTTCCGATAACAAATCGGTAATTCCGATCATCTCTATTTTACTATATTTGCTACTTAAATTTTTGACCTATGGAGCAAACTCAGGATATCAGGATACTCAACGAAAAGATCGAGAAAGAGAGTTCATTCGTTGATATCATTCGCATGGAAATGAATAAAGTGATTGTCGGACAGCGACATCTTACCGACTCGCTTATGATCGGCCTTCTGGCAAACGGGCATATACTTCTCGAAGGGGTGCCCGGACTGGCTAAAACCCTTGCCATAAAATCATTGGCTTCGATAATCGATGCCAGGTTCAGCAGGATCCAGTTCACTCCCGATCTGCT
>CAZTDW010000169.1:0-8794 GCA_964611835.1 uncultured Rikenellaceae bacterium
ACACAAAAGATCATAAAAATGATTAATAATCATGAAGGTTCCACACGAACTGCTTAGTATTCATTAATTTATTTATAATATTTTCGTGTGAAAATCAATCCTGATATCTGATGGCACTTCAATGCGGAATAATAGGAATAACAAATGTCGGTAAGACCACTATCTTCAACTGCATCTCAAATACAAAGGGTGAGACCAATGCCTTCGCCTTCAGCGCAACAAAATCTAACATTGGTGTGGTGCAGGTTCCCGATCCTCGCCTGAATGAGCTCAATAAGCATCAGGTTACTGAAAAGATCGTGAACACCACAATCGAAATTGTGGACATACCTGGTCTGGCGCGCGGATCCAACAAGGGTGAGGGAGTGGGTAACAGGTTCCTGGCCGACATAAGGAACACCGATGCGCTGATACACGTGCTCAGGTGTTTTGACAATGACAACCTTCCGCATATCGACGGTTCAGTAGATCCAGTGCGCGATATGGAGACCATCGATTTCGAGCTTCAGGTGAAGGACATGGAATCGGTGGAGAAAAAGCTGCAGCGCCTTGAAAAACTTATACGTGCGGGAGATAAGGATGCCAGGCACGGATGTGAGATCCTTGAGAAAGTGAGGGACCACATCGGCAATTTTAACAATGCCCGCACCATGGAAATGACGCAGGAGGATAAGAAACATATTGATGATCTTTTTCTCCTTACCATGAAGCCTGTAATGTACGTATGCAATGTTGATGAGGAGTCGGCAGTTAGAGGAAACAGATATGTTGATCAGGTAAAAGATGCCTTGAAAGGCAGGGATGCTGAAATAATAGTTATCGCGGGTGAAATTGAGGCGGAGATCGCCGAGCTTGAAAGCGTTGATGACCGTCTGGCATTTCTTCACGATGCAGGGCTTGATGAACCCGGAGTCGACAGGATGGTAAGGGCTGCTTACAAGATGCTGAATCTTCAGACCTTTTTTACTGTGGGGCCAAAGGAAATAAGGGCATGGACCATAAAAAAGGGAATGACCGCCCCGCAGGCTTCAGGAGTGATCCACAGCGACCTCGAGCGGGGATTCATCCGGGCTGAAGTGATGAAATACCATGATTTTGTAAAACTAGGTTCTGAGCATGCATGCAAGGAAGCCGGCAGATTTTATATAGAGGGAAAGAACTATGTGGTTGAAGACGGAGATATCCTCCATATAAGGTTCAACGTATAAACCCTCCATGATAGCGCGTCCTGTTATACTGATCCTGATTATTCAGATTTTTGTTCTAAGCTCCTTTTCCCTGGAGACATCAGATGATGACAAGCTGAGGAAGCTGATAACTGATTACGGACAGGCAGAGGTTATAGTTTCTGATCCCGGCCGTGAAGCGATTGATTTCCTGAGCAGGAATGTTTCCATCCGCTCGGTGACTGACAAAGGCGTCAGCATCATTCTTACCCCTGTGACAGCAGAATGGTTCATATCTTCAGGTTACAGCTATACTCTTGTCGAACCCTCTCCGGTCAAGGGAATTATTAGTTCCGCAAATGTGAAGGGAGCAATGGAGTGGGACTTATATCCGACCTACAGGCAGTATGATTCCATAATGAGGTTTTTTGCGGAAGAATATCCTTCACTCTGCCTGCTCGACACTATTGGCACCACGATAGGAGGAAGGCTTGTTCTGGCACTGAAGATCAGTGATAACTGCCAGGAAGATGAAGACGAACCGGAGGTGTTTCTCACTTCCACAATGCATGGTGATGAGACCGGGGGATTCATTCTGATGCTGAGGCTTGCGGATTACCTCCTTGAAAACTATGACTCCGACTTAAGGATAAGGGAGCTTGCTGATAATATTGAAATATGGATAAATCCCCTGGCAAATCCCGACGGAACCTATACTGATGGGAACGAAATATACATGCCTGTCAGGGGAAATTCTGCCGGGTACGACCTTAACCGCAATTTTCCTGATCCCGTCATACCAGTGACCGTTCTGCAGAAAGAGACACTCGACATGATGAAGTTCCTGTCGGAGCGCAGGTTTGTCCTTTCTGTAAACTTCCATTCAGGAGCTGAAGTGGTCAATTATCCATGGGACAAATGGGTAAGGGATCATGCCGACAGGCTTTGGTATTATTCACTATGCAGGGCATATGCCGATACCGCTCACATCTACTCGCCCCCGGGATATATGGATTATCTCGACAATGGCGTTACGAACGGATACAGATGGTATCCTGTTTACGGAAGCAGGCAGGATTATGTAACCTGGGAACTGCATGGACGTGAAATCACAATTGAAGTTGATGATGACTTTGTAACTCCGGTTTACGACCTTCAGGAGCTTTGGGATAACAACAGACGCTCCCTGCTTGGCTTTATAGAAAATGGGCTATTTGGAATACACGGCCTTGTAACAGATGTGGAAACCGGTAATCCGGTTCCGGCAAAGATACTCGTTAAAGGGCACGACAAGGACAGGTCGGAGGCTTATGCTGACACCATTACAGGCAGTTTTGTCAGATTCTTAAGTCCGGGCACCTGGGATCTTTCATTTAGTGCCGTTGGCTACCGTGACACGACCATATCGGATGTTTTTGTAGGAGCTTATGAAAAAACCAATATGGCCGTGAATATGAAAAGGATCATAAACGGTATTGATACCGCGGAAACAGGCTGGCCGGTCCTGTATCCCAATCCTGCCAGAGGATTTGTAATGGCTGAACTGCCCGGCAGCATGTCGGGAAATATCAATATCAGAATATTCAACACCGCAGGTGTAAAACTGTCTGATTATGATGACTTTTATACCGATGGTATTCCCTTGCAGCTTAATGTCATAAATCTGCAGGGAGGTATCTATATTGTCAGGTTCACCCGGAAAGGAACAGGAAGAACATACCATGGCAGGTTCATATTGAACTGACTTCAATTGTTAAATAATGTTTCCCTGTTGTTTCTCATCCTAAAAGAGCTACTTTTGCATTTTATTCAAAAAAGGCAATTGGCATTAATCATAATTCACAGGTACACCTTTTAATGATGATCAGGAACAAAATCTTATTTTCTATTATATTGTCCGTTCTGGTTGCAACAGGAGGTCTGCGCGGGCAGCAGGCTTATCTGCCTCCGGACAGGCCCAGGCTGATTGTTGGGATTGTGGTTGAACAACTTAGATTTGACCAGCTGGAAAAGTTCAGGGACAGGTTGTCAGATAACGGCATAAAAAGGCTTATAAGTGAAGGAACATTTTTCAGGAATGCATCTTTCGAGTATCTGCTTACCCAGGGAGCCCCGGGTTTCTCAACTATTTCCACAGGAACGGAGCCATCATATCATGGAATAACTTCCGACAACTGGTACCAGGCACTAAAGGACGAGCAGATCTACTGCTCAAAGGATATTTCAGTTGACCCTGTTGGCGGAAGCTATGAATCGGGATTGCATTCGCCTGTTAATCTTCAGGCTTCAACTTTTACCGATGAGCTTAAGCTGGCAACGAATATGACGGCAAAAGTATACGGGATCGGATTGAAGGAATATTCTGCAATCTTTACTGCAGGACATGCTGCCGATGGCGCTTTCTGGTTTGATAATACCACCGGCACCTGGATGACCTCCACATATTATATGAAGAGCCTTCCAGGATGGGTTAATGACTTCAATGCCATGAAACATTCGGATACCTATCTGAACGGGACATGGAATCTGCTTCGGCCTGTTTCAGACTATTCAAATTGCCTGTCTGATACAAATAGTTTTGAGGCCGGGTTTGACGGCAAAAACTTTTTTCCTTACGATCTTAAAAAGATGAGCCAGAAAAGATCAGGGAACTCTCCAAAAGATTATTCATTTCTCCGTGAGACGCCTTTCGGCAATACTTTCACAACCGATTTTGCTATGAAGCTGGTAGATTCGGAAAAGCTTGGCCAGGATGAAACAACTGATTTTCTTGGAATATGCTATTCATCAACCGATTATATAGGCCACAGGTTTGGCCCGTCATCTGTTGAAATGGGTGATGCAATTTACCGCCTCGACAAAGAAGTGGAGACCATAATCACTTATCTTAATGAGCGGCTCGGCAAGAAAAACTACCTTGTTTATTTTACTTCAGCGCATGGTGTGTCTGAGATCCCGACAGTTATGGAATACACCCGGATTCCTTCGGGATATTTCAAGCAGAACCAGGCTCTGCAGTTGTTGAGGAGCTATCTTAATGCAGTTTACGGGGAAGGGAACTGGGTTCGCGGATATTCTGAAAAGCAGGTTTTCCTGAACAGGACTCTCATCGAGGATGCAAGGATACCGCTTGAAGATATTCAGAAGAAGGTATCCAGGTTCATGAACCAGATGACAGGTGTTGCCTCGGCTTATCCATACTCGGCATTTGAAGCGAACGATTACGGAGGAGGCCATCTTAAGAAGATTATAAATAATTTCAGCCCCCAGAGGTCTGGCGACGTGATAGTTACCCTTAATCCCGGCTGGGTTGAAAAAGACGGTGAACAGATTACCAATCACAATTCGCCCTATGAGTACGACTCGCATGTTCCTCTGATCTGGTACGGGTGGACGGTTAACCGTGATATGGTGATGCGCAGGATAAACATGACAGGCATAGCTGCAACCCTTTCATCCCTTTGCAAGATACCTTTTCCCAACTCCTGCACAGGAGAGCCCATGACCGAGCTTTTCAGGTGATAATCCTGTTTATGATATTATCCCTTATTTTGCAGGCATCCGCCAGCAATCCCGGATTTTTTTCACATCCGTTGCCCAGTACAACAAGGTCCGCACCCGCTTCGAATGCATTGAGTATTTCTCCGGGAAGCCTGAGGCCGCCTCCTACAGCAACGGGAATTGAAACATTGTTCCTGACAGCTTTGATTACTTCCGTCGGAATGGTATTTGCGGCACCGCTTCCTCCTTCAAGATAAATCATATGCAGTCCGAGCATTTCACCGGCAAGGGCTGTGGCAACCACAATTTCAGGCTTATCAGCGGGAATGGGAACGGTATTGCTTATATATTCAACTGATGTTTTCTGTCCTGACCCGATAAGTATATATCCTACAGAAATGATCTTGTCTCTTATGTCACGAAGATACGGAGCCGCCAGTACGTGATTCCCTATGAGCAGGTCGGGATTGCGCCCCGAAATGAGTGAGAGCAGCAGCACTGCATCTGCCTTCCGGCTTAGCTGAAGAAGGTTTCCCGGGAAAAGGATCACCGGGATATTGCATGCAGCCTTTATTGCATCTATCAGATTATCAATGCTGCTGAAGGTCAGGCTGCCGCCGGTGAAGATATAGTCGGCCCTGTAATCCGAGGCGATTTTAAGAATCACCTTCAGCGCTGCTTCTTCTGATTTATCAGGATCAAGAAGCAGGGCCACGCTTTTTTTGTGCGGGAATTTAGACTTTATCATAACTCTTCTTTGTCCAGACTATTGAATAATTATCATAACGGGTAAAGAAGAGGTCGAATGATTCATTTATGTTCTTGTTTTGCACTTTACCCTTTATCTCCCCTGATTCCCTGACCTCAAAAGGTTCGATGGTGATGTCTTTCCTTATGCTTATACCTTCCTTGTCGCATATTTTATATAAAGCCTCCTTGGCACACCAGTGCAGATAAAGATGGTATTTGCGGTTCTCAGGATCTTTTGTGATCTTTTCCTTCCTGTTGATGAATTTAAAGGCAATGCGCCCGATATTGGTGCTCATGTACTCAAGGTCTATCCCGACCTTTTCATTGATGCTCAGCAGGATGGATGTCAGTTTATATGAATGGGAAATGCTGATGAACCTTGAACCGTCTTTAAGAAAAGGCTTGTTGTTCTTGTTGTAAACGATCCTGGCATCCCTTCCAAGTAACTCTGCAAGCAGTGCCCTTACGCTCAGAAATTCAAGTTTCCGTGATGTGCTGGCAAATCCCTTATATTTCTTTTTGTCTTCGGCATCCATCTCCACCATCCCCAGAAGTGTGTCAAGGTCCTCCTCAATCTTCCAGACACCCAGAATGGTATAGTCATTGAGATAATGTTTAGATATACATCCCATTATGTAACCCGCTATTTATTTATTCCCCCATTTCAATGTCCCGATAAGATGTATGATATCCTCCCTGAAGAAATCAATTACCGGAGACAGTGAATCAGCGTTAGGCTCTGACTCAAAATATAATGAACCTCTGAGGTAATGCTTTACGCTGTCCGTTACATAAAACTGAACAGCAGTGGCAGTATTGCCTTTGAGGTCGTATAAAATTCCGTACACTTTACTCTGACTATTGTTAATGATCTGTTCATCAATTGCTTCAGCCTTGATCACGTGGTTCTTCACATTCATTGTATATGTCTGCTCGATTAGGGAAGCAAGATCATTATTGATATCCCTGTAGGTAAAGTATATTGCTGCCTTGTAAGCAGGGAACTCGATATTAAAGAAGCCCGGTTCGGTATTGGGCTCATTCCTTGAAGGGATCGTACCGTAAACAGGATATTCAAAAGCAAGGGGAATTCCCGGATCCAGTTCTCCCTCTTTAAGCGATACATATTCTTTTTCCGGCAGGTCTATCCTGAAATATCCTTTTGGTTTCGGAACGGCTTTTTCCCTGCAGCCGCAAAAACAAAACAGCAACAGTGCAACAATGAAAATCAGAAGCCTATTTTTTATCTCCATTATCATCCGGCTCATTATCGTCAACAAGTTCAACCCTTATTTCCTTTATTCTTCGCTTATCGGCAGCTTCGATCCTGAAACGGAAATTTCTGTATGAGACTACCTGGTCTTTCTGAGGAATCTCACCAGTCAGTTCAAGTATCAATCCGGCAAGGGTCTCCGCCTCACCCCTTACATCGTCAAAAATATCGTATTCAGCCTCAATGATCTTGCAGAAATCATTAAGCAAAACCTTCCCCTCGAAAATAAAGGTCTTCGGATCAATTATCCGGTAGAGATTTTCATCCTCATCACTTTCATCAGTTATTTCACCAACTATTTCCTCGAGCACATCCTCAAGCGTAATTATTCCTGATGTCCCTCCATATTCATCAATGACAACTGC
The DNA here is from genome assembly GCA_964611835.1 of uncultured Rikenellaceae bacterium. GTDB lineage: Bacteria > Bacteroidota > Bacteroidia > Bacteroidales > VadinHA17 > LD21. Next base: position 7,056 of record CAZTDW010000169.1, read on the forward strand.
AATATGGTTTTTCTTAACCTGGAATTCCTTGAGCAGCTGGTTTATTTTCTTGGTTTCGGGCACAAAATGCGGTGGTCTGATGAGTGACTGCCATTTGAAGTTGTCGGGACTGTTGGTGTAGGGAAGTATGTCTTTTGCATACAGGATACCCTTTACGGTGTCGAAAGAACCTGAATAGACAGGTATCCTGGAAAATCCCGACTCTATGATTATTGATTTTACCTTGTTGAATCCCAGCTTAATATCGATGGCAGTCACATCAATTCTGGGGCACATTATTTCGCTGACATTTATGTTCCCGAAGTTTACTATTCCCTTAAGGATTTTTTCATCATCGTGTATGTCGTCAGATGCAAGTTCAAGTGCGTCGGACAGATCGTCCATGCTGATGTTTGAATGACCTTTTATGCTTCTTTTTTTGACAAAAGAAGTTGTAATGACCATGAATGCTGTTATGGGTTTGAACAATTTTGAAAGAAAATTCAGGAGGCCGGCCATAAACATGGCTATTTTCAGCTGGTTTCTTGTGGCATATACCTTGGGCAGGATCTCACCGAAGAAAAGCAGAATAAAGGTAATTACAACCACTTCGATTATGAAACCGACTACCGGATTTGCCGAGAAGTCGAATAACCTTGAGCTCAGGAATGCGGCCAGAAGCACTATCGTTATGTTGATTGTATTGTTTGATACCAGTATTGTGCTCAGCAGACTCTCGGGTGAATCATAAAGTTTCAGTGCAGTTTTTGCTTTTTTCGATTTATTGTCCTTCAACCTCTGGAGATCTTCAGGGCCAAGCGAAAAATAGGCTACTTCTGAGGCTGACATCATCCCCGATCCCAGGAGCAGCATTCCCAGAATAACAAAACCGGTTATTAACTTGATGTCAAGACTGCTGGCAGCTGAATCTGAAGCCTGTAAAAAAAGCAGAGGTATAAACGCCGGTTCCAATTGCCTAACTTTTATTGAAAAGTGTCAGAAGGGAAGATCATCCTCGGGTGACGACTGATAAGGTGCGGGAGGTTCATTTATCTCCGGGCTTATTGTATCCCGGGCCTCATCTGCCTGGCTGACCGGCTGGCCTGCAGGTTTCTTGTCAAGTACCATCAGCGCGTCGGCAAGGATCTCTGTTATATACTTGTTGTTCCCATCTTTGTCTACATAGGATCTTGTTTTTATCTTCCCGACGATATAAACCTGTGATCCCTTTTTTACCGTTTTCTCCGCAACCTCGGCAAGTGCCCGCCACAAGACAATATTATGCCATTCCGTAGAAGTTATTGTCTCACCCTGCTGGTTTGTGTACGATTCACTTGTTGCAAGAGGAAAGGCAGCTTTTGCCGATCCCTTGTCGAAATATCTTACAACCGGATCTTTTCCAACATTCCCTACTAGAATCACCTTATTTATTGACATATTGTTATATTTTTTGTTTTAACGAATGCAAGCGTAAAGGTACAAAAAAATAAGCATGCTGCAACCGCCAGATTCTACAATGGTAAGACATTTAAGTTCAGGTTTTTATACAAACCTTCCAAAAGTAGTGAAGTTTAGCGCATTTTTTATGCAGAATTGTTGTGAGTCCAGGATTTTTTTCTATATCATTGTAATTTAGGCAATAATAAAAACCAAAAAAAAAAAATTATTATCTAAGTGTTTCAAATTAAACAAATAATATTTTTATATTTGCACAGTTGAAAAAAAAAATACTCAAAATAATTTGTTGTATTTTAAACTTC
>CAZTDW010000170.1:0-8776 GCA_964611835.1 uncultured Rikenellaceae bacterium
GATCATCAGCCTCGGCTTCTGAGATTGTTGCAGGAGCAATACAGGACCTCGACAGGGGAATCATCGTTGGCCAGAGGTCTTTCGGAAAAGGCCTTGTTCAGATAACCCGTCCGCTAAGCTACAATTCTCAGCTGAAGCTCACCACAGCAAAATATTACATCCCAAGCGGCAGGTGCATACAAGCCCGCGATTTTTCCAATCCCAATGAGGATGGAAGCGTGGGGATAATACCCGATTCACTTATCTCAGAGTTTAAAACATCAAACGGAAGAATAGTAAAAGACGGAGGCGGCATCGCACCTGATGTGGAAGTTATTCCCGGTCCGCTTAGCCAGATATCAGCCGAGCTGTATATAAGAAACCTCATTTTTGACTTTGCCACGCAATATTACTGGTCGCATCCCGGGCCCATTACCCTCGAACAGTTCTCACTTAGCGATCAGGATTATTCTGATTTCATGGCATTCCTGAAGAAACGCAATTTTAATTATCAGACTGAAACTGAAGGGTCGCTTAATGAGCTGCTGTCAAATGCAAAAAGGGAGAAATACTACGATCTCCACAAAGATCTTTTTTCAAAGCTGGAAAAAGAACTGGGACACACGCTGGAACATGACCTTATGACATTCAGAAAAGAGATCACCAGCCTTCTCGAGGACGAGATCATCAGCAGGTATCTGTACGAGGAAGGATCGATTGCCTGGAGCATCAAAACCGATGAACAGGTGCTTAAGGCTGTCGACATACTGAATCAGAATGAAAGATATAATTCAATACTTCAGGGAAAGGAAGGATCACTACTTTTAACCACAAGCGACAAAAAGGCTGCCGGAAAGAAAGTGTCCTATGCCGGTTTTGAAGATCAGGATGATCTCTGAATCCTTACTCATTCTGCTTCCACCGGCCCGAGTCATCATCGTACAGCTCTTTTTTCCAGACTGGCAGTTTATCCTTTATCAGCTCAACTGCCTTTCCGCATGCACTAAAAGCCTGCTGCCTGTGTCCCGCAGAGACCATTACCAGGAGTGAAATCTCCCCCGCCATTACCAGGCCCCTGGAGTGAATAATTTCAAAAATCTTGACATCTTCAAACTCGGAAAGGATTGTCTTGTTGATCTTGTTTGCTTCCATGATCACCATTTCCTCATAGGCAGAATAATCAATGGCTTTTACATTCCGGCCTTCGACCTGGTCCTTCCTGACCTGTCCAAGGAACAGTGCATGAGCTCCTGTGTCCGGATTATCGCCGCATCCGGCAATTATGTCGGCTATCAGACCGGGCTTGAGGGGTCCGTCAACTAGTCTCATATTGATAATAATTAAATGTCAATTTCTTATAACTAACCCCCTGCAAAGGGGGGAAGACATGCAACTTCATCCCCGTCATTCAGAACAGGATCAGCGCCTTTAAAGTCACTGATCTCCCTGTTGACTGCAATACGGAAATTATAATTAAATATTCCCGGAAAATCATCTTCCATCCTATGCCTCAGGTCATCATATGAACTTATGCCGCTGTAGATTTTGCAGGGCATGCCTGTAACCTCTGAAAGGACACCAAAAAACAATACGCTGATTTCCATAATCAATTCTGATTACTGAGTCTTCCAGCCCAGATCTTCAATATTTTGTACAAAGCCGGAGCAGTACAATTATTCATCCGAAAATTATTCATTTCCCTGTTGAAGTGCAAAGCTTGTATCAATGTGCTTCCAGCCAGTTCCTGCCCGTCCCCCAGTCAACCTTCAGAGGGATGTCAAGTTTTACTGCATTTGTCATCTCAAAGATCACCATAACCCTGAGCCTGTCAAGTTCATCGGGCACAACCTCGAAAATAAGTTCGTCATGCACCTGAAGGATCATTTTTGAAAAATACTGCTCTTCCTTCATTTTGTGATGGATCCTTACCATTGCAACTTTAATTATGTCGGCTGCACTTCCCTGTATGGGTGCATTAATAGCGTTCCTCTCGGCATTTCCCCTTACAACCTGGTTCCTGGAGTGAATATCACGGAGATAGCGCCTCCTTCCGAACATGGTCGTAACATAACCTTTCTCCCGGGCTTTCCTTATACTCTCGTCCATATACGTCTTTACCCCGGGATATGAGTTGAAATAACCGTCAATAAGTTCTTTTGCTTCTTTCCTGCCTATCGTAAGCCTTTCGGAGAGCCCGAATGAAGAGATGCCGTAAATAATCCCAAAATTGGCTGTTTTTGCCCTGCTGCGCATTTCCCTTGTCACATCGCCGATCTCAACACCGAAAATCTTTGCAGCCGTTGCTGCATGAATATCGCTTCCCGAGAGAAAGTCCTCAATCATGCTTTTATCTCTGCTCAGATGTGCCATCAGTCTCAGCTCAATCTGTGAATAATCGGCAGAAAGAAAAAGGTTTCCCTCCTCTGGTACAAATGCTTTCCTTATTTCCCTTCCCCTTTCATCCCTGACAGGGATGTTCTGAAGGTTCGGATTGTCGGAACTGAGCCTGCCGGTTGATGCTACAGCCTGCCTGAAAGAGGTATGGATCCTGCCTGTTTTTCTGTCGACCATATGAGGCAGCGGCTCAAGATATGTTGAAAGCAGTTTTTTTAGTCCCCTGTATTCAAGAACTTTATTGATTATCGGATGTTTGCCTGCAAGCCGCTGAAGTATTTCCTCGTTAGTTACGAATTGCTTCGTCTTCGTAACCCGCGCCTTGTCATCAAGCTTCATCCTCAGAAAAAGAATGTCACCCAGCTGCTTTGGGGATGAGATATTGAATTCCGTGCCTGCAAGGGAATAGATTTCCTGTTCCAGGGAAATGATCTCTTCCCTGAGGCCCGTGGATATTGAGCGGAGATCTTCCTGATTTAGCTTTACTCCGTTACGTTCCATATCGGCAAGAACCCTTATGAGCGGCATTTCGATGCTTTCTGCCAGCCCGGCCAGTCCTTCCGATTTCAATTTCGGTAGGAATATTTCCTTGAGCTGCCAGGTTATATCTGCGTCCTCAACCGCATATTCCTTTATTTTTTCAATCTCAACCGACCTCATGTTTTTCTGGTAGACGCCCTTTTCGCCGATAAGCGATTCAATATGGACGGGACTGTATGACAGATAGGTTTCCGACAGCAGGTTCATATTATGCCTCATGTCAGGCTCCAGCAGATAGTGTGCGATCATCGTATCAAAAAGGGGGCCTTTAACCTCTATCCCGTAATTTGCAAGTACCTGAATATCAAACTTTATGTTTTGCCCGATTTTCATTATCCTGCTGTTCTCAAAAAGGGGCTGAATTATCTTCAGCTTTGCCATTGTTTCTTCCTGTGATTCAGAAAAATGTACCAGATACCCCTTCCCTTTGCTCCATGACAATGCAACAGCAACAAGCTCCGAATCGAGAGGATTGATGCTTGTGGTTTCCGTGTCAAAACATATCTCATCAAGCTGAAGCGCCTTTTCAACAAGTTCTTTCAACTCATTTTCATCTTCTATCAGATGATAATCATGGTCAGTATTGTCAATGGACCGGATATCACGCACAGAGGCTTCTGAACTTTCACCGAACAGGGTTCCCTGTGATGGACCGGCCGCCTGGCTGAACAGGCTGCCAGAACCCGGTGCGGATACATCCCTGTCAATACCAGACAGAATCTCGGCTGCAACAGTCCGGAACTCAAGTTCCTCAAAAAGTGCCTTCAGCTTGTCCCTGTCCGGTACTTCAGTGATAAGATCGCTTTCAATTAAATCGACAGGGGCATTAATATCTATTGTAGCCAGTTTTTTCGACAGTTCAATCTGCGGAATATTGTTTTCGATTATTTCCTTAAGTTTTCCTTTCAGCTTACCGGTATTTCTGAAGAGTTCCTCAACCGAGCCAAATTCTGAAATAAGCTTCATTGCAGTTTTGGGTCCGACTCCCGGAGCACCGGGTATATTGTCGACTGTATCGCCCATTAATGCCAGTATGTCGACTACTTGTTCGGGTTTGTCTACTGTAAATTCGCGTTTAACTTCCTCAACCCCCCACTGAACCGATTCATTTCCGCCCCTTGAAGGCTTATACATGAAGACTGAATCTGATACCAGCTGAGCGAAGTCCTTGTCAGGGGTCATCATATAGGTTGTGAAGCCTGCTTCCGAAGCTTTTTTTGCCAGGGTGCCTATCACATCATCGGCTTCAAATCCGGGGCAGGCGATCACCGGGATCCTGTAAGCCTCCAGCAGTCTCCTGATATATGGCACTGCATTTCTGATGTCTTCCGGGGTTTCGTCGCGTGTTGCTTTATACTCTTTGTACATTTCATGCCTGAAAGTGGGCTCGGGAGTATCAAAAACAACTGCGATATGTGTTGGCTTTTGTTTTTGAAGAACTTCTCTTAAAGTAAGCAGGAATCCGAATACAGCTGAAGTGTTCATTCCCCTGGAAGTGACTCTCGGATTCTTGATGAATGCATAATATGCGCGGAAAATCAGCGCATAGGCATCAAGCAGAAAGAGTCTCTTTGTTTGAATTTCGGTCATATTTCAATTATTCGTTATCAGATGAAAACCATTCTGCGTATGAGGTAGCGGTCTCATAAAGCCTGAGGCTGTGAAGCCTGACATTGTCGGGAAGCTGTTTTTTTATCCTTCCGGCAAAATCTGTTACCAGATTTTCACACGTTGGCTGATAGTCAACAACGATGACATTCCCGAACATTTTCCTGAAAGCTTCCGTTTTATGGCTGTCGAGGTCGTCAGGGATTGCTGCGGCATGATCAAAAACGCCGACAATCTCATTCACTACAATCCTTTTCATGTCGGTGAAGTCCATTACCATACCGTGCTTTGGATTCCCGGCTTCTTTAAGGGGAATTCCGGCAACTGTTACGAACAGCTTGTAGGAATGGCCGTGAACATTCCTGCATGGCCCGTCATAATCTGACAGCACATGCGACATTTCAAATGAGAATTCTTTAGTTATCCTTATTACCTGATCCATTTTTTTCTGAATGAAAAGACTTTACAAATTTAACCAACTTATGTCAAAATAGTTTTGTATCAGGCGCCTGTTCTGTATTTAAATGACGAATATTTAGCATATTATTGAAAAGAAGCAATAATTTTTGTGCATCTTTGCAGTTCTTTTAGCAAAGAACAGAGTGTATGGAAGAAAATTCTATCCGTCTTACATTTCCGGTGCTTTTCAATGATACCGTCAAAAGATTCGGAAGCTGCAATGCTTATTCTTTTGTTGGAGAGAAGCCCAGAAGTTACAATGAATCCGCCAGGGAGATCAATGCTCTTATTTCTTTTCTTGAAAAGCTGGATGTCAGGCCAGGCGACAAGGTGGCAATACTCAGCAACAACATGCCGAACTGGAGCTCAGCTTTTTTTTCGATTACATTCATTGGAGCTGTTGCGGTACCTGTACTGCCCGACTTTTCACCTGTTGAGGTGGCCAATGTCCTCAGTCATTCAGAGGCCAAAGGCATTTTCATTTCATCATCTCTTCTGGCGAAGATAGAAGATTATAGGGCGCCCGGCTTTACTTTTGCAGTTAATATTGAAGATTATTCAGTCATATTTTCAGAAAAGGAATCCGTTACCTTCAATCCGGATGCCGGTCCTGAGAAAAAGTACGATGTATTAGAAGATGACCTCGCATCCATCATATACACTTCAGGCACCACCGGAAGATCGAAAGGCGTGATGCTGACTCACAGGAACATTTCCTTTAATGCCATGAAGGGCAGGGTAATACAGCCGATATATGAAAATGACAGGTTTTTATCCGTCCTTCCCCTTTCACATACCTACGAGAATACTCTTGGATTAATTCTTCCCATGCTTGCCGGTGCCTGTGTTTATTATCTCAGGAAACCTGCAACGCCATCGGTTCTCTTACCCGCTCTTCAGGAAGTCAGGCCAACTATGATGCTGACCGTTCCCCTGATAATGGAAAAGATCTATTTCAACAAAATACTGCCCTCTTTCAGGGAAAAACTGATCCTTAAACTGCTTTACAAAGTTCCTTTCTTCAGAAAGAAGCTGAATGCAGTTGCCGGAAAGAAGCTTAAAAAGACATTCGGCGGTGAACTGAAGTTTTACGGAATTGGCGGCGCAAAGCTTAACAGGTCTGTGGAGAAATTCCTTTTAGAAGCACGTTTCCCGTATGCGATCGGATACGGACTTACGGAAACTGCTCCCCTGCTGGCAGGTGCAAATCCGTCAAGATCGGTATTTGATTCAACAGGTCCGGCTATAGAGGGAATAGAGTTGAAAATAAATGATCCCGACAGAAAAACAGGAGAGGGTGAGATCTGGGCGAAAGGTCCGAATGTGATGAAAGGATATTACAAGGATCCTGAACTGACCAGTGAAGTCCTGACTCCTGATGGCTGGTTTAAAACAGGCGATCTCGGATCATTTGACAAGAACAACAACCTGTACATAAAAGGCCGTTTGAAAAATATGATCCTCGGAGCCAGCGGTGAAAACATCTATCCTGAGGAAATTGAATCTCTTATCAATAATTTCAGATTTGTTGTTGAATCGCTTGTGATTCAGCAAAAGGGTAAGCTTGTTGCACTTGTCCATCTCAATATGGAGGAACTGGAAAAGAAATACCAGAATCTGAAACAGGATATGACGCGCCAGTATGAAGACAAAAAAGCAGAAATTCTTTCTGAGATCAAGGAGCATGTCAATTCACAGGTAAATAGGTTCAGCCAGATCAACAAGGTTGTGCTTCAGCAGGTACCTTTCCAGAAAACCGCAACATTAAAGATCAAGAGATTTTTATATACCTGATCCCTGTATAATAATACTATCCGGGAACCTGTAAAGAATTAAAAATTAATCCGCCTTAGCGATATGCTAAGGCGGATTAATTGGTTTTGGGATACCGGTTTTTTTATTTGATTGCTTCCGAATATCTCCTGCTTACCTCATCCCAGTTTACAACATTCCAGAAAGCCTCAACATATTCGGGCCTCCTGTTCTGATATTTGAGATAGTATGCATGTTCCCATACATCCAGCGCAAGAATGGGGGTACCCTTGATTGGGGAAACATCCATCAGCGGATTATCCTGATTGGGGGTACTTCCCACTGCAAGCTTTTTGTCGGAAGTAACGTATAACCATGCCCAGCCGCTTCCGAACCGTGTTTTTGCGGAATTGCTGAATGCTTCCTTGAATTTGTCAAAAGATCCGAAGGTTTTGTTAAGAGCTTCCATCAGTCCGGCAGATGGTTTACCTGACTTTGGCGAAAGAATATTCCAGAAAAAGACGTGGTTATAAAAACCGCCGCCGTTGTTTCTGACTGCGTCGCCTGCCTCTGAAACCTTTGCAAAGATCTCATGGATGGTTTTACTGTTGTAAGGGGTGTCTTTGATTGCAGCAACAAAATTATTGAAATATGCACGATGATGCTTGTCATAGTGTATTTCCATTGTCCGTGCATCAATGTAGGGTTCCAATGCGTCATAGGCATACGGCAAAGCCGGGAATACATGAATATCAAATTTTTCCATAGCAGAATTTTTTAAGTTCTCCGGGGATGATGCAAATGATCCGGATATGATCATAAGCGCAATTACCCCCATTCCGATTTTTTTCATAATGTTTTTACGTTCCATGTTTGTTATTTTTTGGTTTAACAACAAATTTATGATATTGTTCATCTAAAAGATAAAATTTCGGTACAGTTATTGATAAGACTAAAAGATGGCACATATTTTTATTGATTTTTTTTAGTGCTCTCAGGCCGGAGTACAATAATTTTGAGTCAATTTTTCCGTTTATTATGAATTAACCATCAAACTTTAAAATCATGAAGAGATATATTTTTTTGGCTTTTACGCTGCTTGCATTGACAGTATTATCAGGTTGCAAAAAGGATAAGGGTGATCCGCCGGTTTTGCCGCCCAGCGAGTCAATGGCAATTGATTTCAGCAACTTTGAGGCTTCAGGAAAAGGTGATTTATCCGTTTCCGTTCCCAAAGGAACCCTCAACAGTAACTGGGAATTTGCAGCAGGAGCTGCAATGGTTTGGAAAGCAATTGTATACACAACCCTGGCTGTTCCCGTATATTCATTTAAACTGGCTTCGCAACAGACTCCCGCATATATTGAGGATAACACCTGGCAATGGAGTTACAGCGTAAGCCTTCTCAATGTTTCATATACGGCGCGGCTGACAGGTCAGAACAGGACAAATGACGTACAGTGGAAGATGTTTATCTCGAGGGAAGGTTCCGGCGGTTTTGAAGAGTTTTTATGGTTTGAAGGCACCTCACAAAAGGATGGATCTCAAGGACAGTGGATCCTTTATGAAGGCCCGCAGAGCAAAGTTCCGGTATTGCAGATTGACTGGAGTGTATCGGGCAATAAGGTGGGAATGATAAAATATACATATACAAAAGCCGGAAATTCATTCAAGGACAGTTATATAGAATACGGACTCACTACAGAGACATTGAATGCATACTATGAGATTCATTATTACAATGCCCCGTTTCTGAAGTTCTATGACCTTGAGGTGGAATGGAGTACAACCAACAAAAACGGTAGGGTTAAATGCGAATCGCATTTCGGAGATACCGAATGGTATTGCTGGGACGGCAGCTTCCTGAATGTCAGCTGTTCACCGGCATAACCATAAAAAAATACTGAGGCTGTATCAATAACCTTTGTCCCGTAAGGAAATAAGCATGATGTTCTGAGCTTTCATCGGATTTTCTGACAAGATCCCTATCAGAAGCAACATCAACAGCTATTCCGGGGAACATTACAGGGGGACAGGTTTTTGA
>CAZTDW010000171.1:0-8620 GCA_964611835.1 uncultured Rikenellaceae bacterium
CCCTTCCCTTGCCATATTTCTTCTTTATCTGCCTGAAATAATTGATTGCGTAAGCAGTGATGTTGCCAAGGTGATTTTTCACCTCATCTATTTCTTTTTCAATACCTTTTATATGCTCATCAGCTTTTTTGGAATCATACTTTGAAATTCTTTTGATTTTGATCTCGGTTAGCTGAATAATGTCGTCCCTGGTAACTTCTCTAAGGAGTCTTTTCTTGAATGATTTAAGTCCCTCATCTATGGCCTTGATTACTGCTTCCCATGTTTCGCAATCCTCGATATCTCTGTATATCTTCTCTTCAATGAATATTTTTTCGAGTGATGACAGGTGCCACTCTTCCTGTAGCTCTTTCAGTCTTATTTCAAGTTCCGTTTTAAGAAGCTTCACGGTGTTGTCGGTAGAATAGCGAAGAATATCGCTTACTCCCATGAAAGAGGGCTTTTCCGCTGTAATCACGCAGGTGTTCGGAGAGATGGAACACTCGCAATCTGTGAGGGCATAAAGCGCATCGATTGTCTTGTCAGGCGACACTCCGGGCAAAAGATAAATTACTATTTCAACGTTTGCCGATGTATTGTCATCAATCTTTTTTATCTTGATTTTGCCTTTCTCGTTTGCCTTGATAATAGACTCGATAAGGCTTGAAGTCGTCTTGCCGAAGGGGATTTCGGTTATTACCAGAGCCTTTTTATCGACTTTTTCAATTTTCGCCCTTACCTTGACTATCCCCCCGCGCTGACCATCGTTGTATTTTGATACATCTATCAGCCCTCCGGTGGGGAAATCAGGATATAACACAAAATCTTTCTTCAGCAGATAATCGATTGATGCATCAATTATCTCGTTGAAGTTGTGCGGCAGTATCTTTGAAGCCAGTCCTACTGCAATTCCTTCAACTCCAAGTGCCAGGAGAAGCGGGAATTTTACAGGAAGGGTAACGGGCTCCTTATTTCTCCCGTCATAGGAAAGTTTCCAGTCAGTGGTTTTTGGATTAAAAACAACATCAAGTGCAAATTTTGACAGGCGGGCTTCAATGTATCTGGGTGCAGCAGCTCCGTCGCCCGTAAGGATATTTCCCCAGTTCCCCTGGGTATCTATGAGCAGATCTTTCTGACCAAGCTGTACCAGGGCATCTCCTATTGAAGCGTCACCATGAGGATGGAACTGCATTGTATGGCCAATGATATTGGCCACTTTGTTAAAGCGGCCATCATCCATCCTTTTCATGGAATGAAGGATCCGCCTCTGAACCGGCTTCAGGCCATCGTTAAGGTGGGGGACAGCACGTTCAAGGATCACATACGAGGCATAATCAAGGAACCAGTCCTTGTACATGCCGGATAATGCGGTAACCGAATGAAGGGCGACCGGTCCTGCCGGCATTTCTTCAAGCTCCTCAGATTTTTCTGGTTCTAATTCCTGGTCATCCATCATATAACACTCTCCCTTGCAAATTAAGCCTCTACTTCAACCAGGTCTTCTTCAACTCTCAGATTATCAATGATAAAATCCTGCCTGTCAGGTGTGTTCTTACCCATATAAAACTCCAGATACCCGTTTACGGCATCGTTTTTCTTCATCCTTACCGGTTCAAGCCTGATATCTTTACCTATGAAATGACTGAATTCTTCAGGAGATATCTCACCAAGACCCTTGAAACGCGTTATCTCCGGGTTCGGCCCTAGCTGTTTGATGGCCCTGGCTTTTTCCTCGGGAGTATAGCAATATCTTGTTTCTTTCTTATTCCTCACCCTGAACAGAGGGGTCTGAAGAATGTAAACATGTCCTTTCCTTACCAGGTCGGGAAAGAACTGAAGAAAAAAGGTAAGAAGAAGGAGCCGGATGTGCATTCCGTCGACATCTGCATCGGTGGCAATAACCACATTGTTGTACCTGAGATCCTCAATCCCGTCTTCCACGTTCAGTGCAGCCTGCAGGAGATTGAACTCCTCATTTTCGTAGACTATCTTTTTTGTCAGTCCAAATGAATTGAGAGGTTTTCCCCTGAGGCTGAACACAGCCTGGGTTTCCACTTCTCTCGACTTGGTAATCGATCCACTGGCTGAATCTCCCTCTGTTATGAAAATTGTCGACTCCAGCTTTTTGGGATCATTTGTATTGTAATGTATCCTGCAATCCCTCAATTTTTTATTATGAAGGCTCACTTTTTTGGCTCTTTCCCTGGCAAGTTTCTGTATTGAGGAGATTGCTTTCCTCTCCTTTTCCGAATCCTGTATCTTTTTGAGAAGGATCCTCGCGGTTTCAGGATTTTTGTGAAGATAGTCGTCGAGTTGTTTCCTGATGAATTCCCCTATGAAGTACCTTACCGACGGTCCGCCAGGTCCCATATCCTTCGATCCGAGCTTCGTTTTGGTCTGGGATTCAAAGATTGGTTCCTCTATTTTTACACTAATGGCAGCAATTATCGAAGTTCTAATATCGGCCGGATCAAAGTCTTTCTTGTAAAAATCACGTATAGTCTTTATAAATGCTTCCCTGAATGCCAGCAGGTGGGAACCTCCCTGGGTGGTGTTCTGACCGTTTACAAAGCTGTAATAGTCTTCACCGTACTGAAGGCCATGGGTGAACGCAACCTCAATATCATCTCCCCTGAGCTGAACTATAGGGTACAATCCTTCCCGGCTCATGTTTTCGTTCAGAAGGTCAACCAGTCCGTTTTTTGAAAAGAATTTATTGCCGTTGAAATTTATTACCAGTCCGGAATTGAGATAAACGTAATTCTTCAACATTGAATCCACGTACTCCGAGATATAGTAATAATTCCCGAACATTTCCTCGTCGGGCTGGAATATAACCTCAACGCCATTCTCCTCCGTAGTTGGCTTAACGGTATGGTCCTTCACAGTTATGCCATGCTCAAATTCGCTTACCTTCAACTGCCCGTCGCGTATTGACCTGATTATGAACCTGCTCGACAAGGCATTGACTGCCTTGACTCCCACACCGTTCAGACCCACTGATTTTTTAAAGGCCTTTGAATCATATTTTGCCCCGGTATTCATCCTCGAAACTGCATCAGTCACTTTTCCAAGAGGGATACCCCGGCCATAATCACGAACCCTTACCTCCTTGCCGTTTATCGAAACATCTATCTTCCTGCCGAATCCCATCATGTACTCATCAATTGAGTTATCCATCACCTCCTTCAGCAAGACATAGATCCCGTCATCATGTGATGATCCGTCACCCAGCTTTCCGATGTACATACCGGGCCTCAGCCTTATATGTTCCCGCCACTCAAGTGTTTTTATATGCTCCTCAGAATACCCAACAACCGACATTTTGCATAATTTTGCGCAAATATAGTTAATTAGACCGCCCCTCAGCCGCCAATTTTTCAACAATGAAGGTGATTTTTTTAGCCCGGAATTTCTGAAGTTTCCGTGCCTTGTCAAATATTTGCCTGATTAAATGGAGCTTAAAAGACAGATCAAATGTTAATAAATCTTTAATCAGGCTATGCCCATCTGCTTCATTAGAACCGCCGCATTCATTTTACGGGTTATTCCATCACGCAGAATGTAGTCGAAACTTATGTTTTCCCCGTCAATCTCAATTTCAAAGCATTTATTGACAATATTTTCCGGAAATTCGGATTCCATTTCACCAAGGGAGATGTCATGGGTCGCTATTAAACCCGTCCCCCCAAGGGCAACCATTTGTCTCATAAACAATTTTGATCCGAGACTCTTATCCGTGGAATTCGTTCCCTTCAGTATCTCATCAAGGATAAAGAAAATATCTTCATCATTTTCAAGCTTCTCTTTCAGGATCTTAAGTCTTTTCAATTCCGCATAGAAATATGATTCGCTGTGGCTGAGTGAATCTGTCGTTCTCATGCTTGTGAATAGCCTGACCGGGGAAAAACTCATTTCCCCTGCACAAACAGGTGCCCCCGTCATTGCCAGCACCAGGTTTACAGCTACGGTTCTGAGAAAAGTGCTCTTCCCGGCCATATTGGCCCCTGTAATAATGATTATCAATCCTTTTCGTTTTACTGAAAAATCGTTTACAACCCTTATTTCATACCCTAACAAAGGATGTCCCATCCCTGAGGCTTCTATCACCTTACCGCTGGTGGCAACCTCCGGATAACAATACCCAGGATTATTGTATGCAAAATTTGCAAGGGAATTCAGGCTGTCTATCTCACCAAGAAGATTCATCCAGCCAGGAAGACTTTTTGCAGCTGATGATTTCCATTTCTCAAGCCGTAAAACGCAATGAAGATCCCATAGAAAAAGACCGTTCAGAATTAACCCGGCAATCATGTTCAGCCTCGAATCGAAAGCCCTTATTATTATTTCCAGGTCTTTGATCCTGCCTGAGGCTGAGTCTTTTTCCGAGCACAGTTTATCCTTTATACCGCATAAGACAGAAGACCTGAATTCCTCATTCTTCATTGAGACAATCAGTTTTTCAGCAGCCGAAAGAAAGCTGTGTTTTTGCGATACCATCATATGCAGCCTGTTCACCCTCCTGGCCAGAAGTCCGGTGTGAAGAAAATTAATAAAGAGCATCATTACAAACACTGCCGGAAGGACATTTCCGGAAATGACAAACACCATTGACAATAGTGTTGCAGCAGGAAAAAAGAAAACTGAAAATTTTAAATAACGTGAATTGAAGAATATTTCTTTTTCATTAAGCCATTTATAAATACCTCTCATACCCTCAGAATCAATATTCCTGTCAAGACCTGTTGCCATGAAATGCTGTCTCCATGGCAATTTACCAGCCAGTTCCCTTACGGCTTCCTGCCGTGAATGAATTTCATTCCTCAATATATACGGATCTGAAAGCCATGAGGCAAGAGAATCCCTCCCTGATCCGGTCACAGTCCTGTTAAGAAATATGAAGAGGGAATCGCTGCCAAACAGGTCAATGTCATCAGAGAATTCATGTGCAGGATTTATCAGTTCTGAGCCGCTGTCAAACGCTGAATAATCACCATCCATTGATCTAATCTCATTACTATTGATCTTTATCAGATTCCGGGTATAGGCAATTTTGTCTGAATAATCAGAGAATTTCTTCACAAGCAGAAGGAATATTAAAAGGACAATCAGAAGGGAACCTATACCCAGGGCAACTGAAAAATTAAACCCGGCAACTGTAAGCGCCAGCCCGGAAAGAAACACAAAAAGCCTCAGCAGTGAGATCACCGCCTGCTTTTTTTTCAGTCGGGCAAGTACCAGTTCATTTTTTTCCCTGATATCGTGATAAATGTTTCTTATACTGTTCTGATCCATGCTAAATCAATAATGCTGCGATCCTGAATACCGATCTCTTATTGTAATAGTCCGACCGGTGCAGGTCGAAATTCCAGGTCCATTCTTCCTTCATCTTTGCATCGGGAATCTCTGTCAGAACAGAAGGCACTTCATATGTATTACCTGAGCTTTCTGTAACTATTTCTGCAAGGTCAGTTATAAGTACCGACTCATGCTTTGTCAAAAATGAGATATGCTTTTGCTGGATTTCTTTTCTGAACCTTAAAAGCTCATCCTCCGCCGGGTTCCATTTTTTTCTGAGGTATTCGACCGGCAGCGACTCGAGTTGTGTCATAATATTGAGCGAGATTATCATTCCCGGGTCAGACTGTGGCTGAAATTCCTTTATTTCAATATCCCTGGTTGAGCCGGTTCTTCTAGAAAAAAGATATCTCCCTGTTTTTTGCCAGACACTTAGTATCAGGCCTCCGGTAACATCTTCTTCGACCAGGCTGACATTCTTCAACTGGGAAACCTGTTCCCTTACTTCGGGGGGATGCAAAATGTCGACCAGGAAGACAGACCGCACCTTTTCCGCCATCTCCTTCAGAGGGACATCGAGAAGCCAGCCGGTACCCATTACTGTAACCACCTCAGGATTGCATATTTCAATTGATTTCATTATGAACTCCCTGCAGTTCTTCAGATGGCTGCTCCATCCTCCTTCCTGATTCAGATGACGGTATATAAGTCCCTGCTGGTAATTGTAATAACCCATCCTGTTAAGGATTCTTCTGTATGCAGGGGTGTGTGACATTTTATGATTTACCGGATCGTATTTCCCTGAGCGCGTCAGCCATAAAGGTATGGAATTTAAGGGAAAGAACATCCGGATCAGTTGTTTCAAATGACTCCGGCGAAACAGGATCAAAAACCCTGATCCGTACCCTGTGGCCTGTACTGAAAATAAGGCCGTGCTTCGGCAGTATCCCGCCGGTTCCTTCAATCACGACCGGAAGTATCGGTTTCCCGGCACTGATCGCAAGCTGAAAGGCTCCCCTTTTGAAAAATCCGATTTCCCTGTCAACCGACCTTGTTCCTTCAGGAAACATCATTACTGATATTCCTTTATTCAGGGAGATATAACACTTCTCCAGCATTTCTTCCTTGCTCTCCTTGTTTCCCCTGTCAACTGTTATATAATCTGCCATCCTCAGATACCAACCGACCACGGGAGCCTTCATATTCTCAATCTTTGAAACCCATTTGAAACGGTATTGAAGGCAGTTTATAAAGAGGATGTCAAGTATCGACTGGTGGTTTGAAATGATAACATAGGCCTGGCCTTTTTTGGCCTTTTCCCTGCCTTTAATGTCTATCCTCCATACAGGCATTACGTATGACAAGGCAAGACTCAGGTAGATCATCATACGGTGCATCACTCTCCTTTCCCTGTCAAATGGAAGAACAAGAAGCCAGATGACCAATATCAGTGGCAATGTTAATACTATTATTAGCACACCGGCAATCCATAGAAAAGCTGATTTCAGAATATCCATTTGTTTTTAAAAAATTAAGTCATCATGTTGCTGAAAAGTCTCGGTGCCTCCCGGGAGAAAATGTACAATAATGACGGGAAGCTGCTGACCGGCTAAAGATGTCAGAAAAAATTGAAAGCGTCGAGACCGGGCTCAATCATAGTTTCATTATTTATCAGATCATCTACGTCTTTCACCATGTGCCGCAACCCTTTCAGCGAGGAGCAGAGTGCATCAGCCCCTTTAAATCCTTTTATTTCGCATTCAGTTATAATTCCTTCTTTTACATATAAACGGCATGAGCAATTCGACCCGTTAATATCAAAGCTGTTAATGAAATAATATTCCGGCCCGTATGCATAATTCCATTCCCAGGTCCTGTATTTTGTAAGGGCAAGCTCTTCCGCCATTTTCTTTTGGCTGACCGAAAGCTCATACATTTCTATACCCTGATAATTTTCAAAAAACCATTCCAGCATCAGTGACCTGAATCCATGAACTGAACCAGGCGATACTGCCTGTGTGGAAAAGAGGTCTTTTAACGAGTCTTTTAACGAGTCTTTTAAGGAGTCTTTTAAGGAGTCTTTTAATATTGTTTTCAGATTTGAAACTTTTGACGGATTGGAGCTTACTGCTCTTGTGATATACTGTCCGGTATCCTTTCTTAATGATCCCCTGAGCATATTCAGATCTGAATCAAACAGCAGGGTGCCATGGTGCAGAACCCTGTTCCTGTAAACGTGTTCGGCATTACCTGATATTTTAAATCCGTCAACCTTTAAATCATTCTTACCTTCGAATTTTGCATCAACCCCTGATGATGCAAGGAAATTTATCACCGGCAGGGTGTATTTTCTGAAATCAACCTGCCTGCCTTTTTCACTGTTAAGGATAAAGGTGAAGTTAAGGTTTCCGGGGTCGTGGTATACGGTACCTCCTCCTGAAATCCTCCTTATTAAAGGGATGCCGTTCGCGGTGACAAACCTGGTGTCAGCCTCCCTGTGTGCAACCTGGTGCTTGCCTATGATCACTGAGCTGTCGTTTATCCCAAGAATCAGGAATTCATCCTGGCTGTTTTTAAGAAGGATCTCTTCAACTGCCAGGTTATAAAAAGGATCAGTGATTTCAGGGCTAAGACAAAGCATTTAAGATTCAAATCTTTTCCGGGTAAGTATCAATGCCCTGTATATTCCCCATCCGATAAGGGAACCGAGTACCGCCCCTGACAGTACATCGCCTGGATAATGGACTCCCAGATATACTCTGCTGTAGCTTATCACTGCAGCCCAGATCAGGATAGTTATTGAGTACCATCTCTTTTCTATCAGCAGCAGGCTCAGGACTGCAACATTGAAGGAGTTCGATGCATGGGAGGAAACAAATCCGTACATGCCGCCGCACTGACCGTTCACCATATGTACCAGACCCTCCAATGCAGGATTGTGGCACGGACGCAACCGGTCAACACTGTATTTAATCAGCAGGGAGATCTGGTCGGTCAGGGCTACTGCCAGTATTATAAATACCAGGACGACCAAGAATCGGCGTTTATGCTTTATTCCCAGATAAATAAGAATTGCAATGTATAGTGGCACCCAGACCAGCTTCATACTCATGAAATACATAAAATCATCCCAGAAGGGAGAGTTATGGGAATTCAGGAAAATGAAAAGCTGCTGGTCAATCCGTTCAATCATTGAATTCAATAGTTGTTCAATGTTTTCCAGATCATGTCCTTGAGAGTGGTTATTCCTTCACCGGTTATTGAAGAAAAAAACACTCTTGAGATATCAGGAAGATCTTTTCGTATTTCGTCCTTGAGTTCCTCGTCAAGCAGGTCGGATTTG
>CAZTDW010000172.1:0-5791 GCA_964611835.1 uncultured Rikenellaceae bacterium
CTGATCTTAAGGCGCAGGGAGTAGCACTAGAGGAGGAATTGATTTACCTTCTTGGTTCAAAAAACAGGAAAGCTGCATCAGAACTCGTCAGAAACATAAGATATGTTGATTATACTGATTTATATGACCGGAGTCTTCTTATGTATGCTTCCGCAAACGGATATACCAACATCTGCAGGATACTGCTCAATAAAGGTGCCGATCCTGATTACCAGGCTCTGGATGGCGTAACTGCCGCGATGTACGCAGCCTATAACGGGCACAGGAGAATAGTAAAGCTTTTGCTCAACAGGGGTATAAAACCTGACGTGCAGGCGATTGACGGATTGACAGCACTTATGATGGCTACCCAGAATGGTTATGTTCCGATTGTAAAATTGCTGCTTGATGCAGGAGCAAATCCCAATCTCCAGACAAATGACGGTTATACATCACTTATGCTGGCCGCTCAATATGGTAATGTTGAAATAGCAGGAATGTTACTTGAGAATGGTGCTGACGTAAATTTCAGGAACATCAACAATATTACAGCATTGAACCAGGCCAGCCTGTCGGGATCCTCAGAAATTGCAAAAATGCTCCTGTCAAGAGGCGCCGATCCTGATTCCAAAAACAAGGAGGGGATTACGGCATTGATGACTGCCTCGCTTATCGGGCATTATGATTTCGTAAAGACTCTTGTTGATTCCGGGGCCGATATTAATATGAAGAGCGATGATGGTGTCAACGCCCTTTTCCTGGCTTCACTTAACGGACACACAGAGATTGTGGATATGCTGCTTGAAAGGGGAGCAAAACCCGACTCACGGGAAACAGACGGCACCATTGCATTAATGGTTAACGCAAAGGAAGATATTGCCGAAGCATTGATAATGAAGATATATGAGGGATCAAAAGATTTTCCGAAAGGCGGAGATCAGGTTGTTGCTTTGTTGTCCGACTCTGAAAACGGTGAACTTGAAGCAGTAAGGCTGTTCATGGACAGAAGGGCTAATTCCACAATGCTGGCCAATTCAAACAAGGAAACAGCCTTTATTCACTCCACCGGAAGCGGGCATATAGCTATTGTGAACCTTTTCATAAAGAAAGATGCTAAATTCCAGGTTAATAAAACCGCAAGGTTTACCGACCTGATGGCTGCATCTCTTAACGGGCATACAGATGTCGTTAAGCTCCTGACTGACAGCGGTGCAAAGCCTGACCTTACAGGCAATGACGGTGCCAACGCACTGATTCTGGCTTCGCAGAACGGCAATACCGATGTTGTTAGATTGCTTCTCGATAAGGGGGCCAACATAAACCTTCAGAGATCTGACGGATTCTCAGCTTTAATGGCAGCTGCAAAGGACGGTCATGCTGAAGTCACAAGGCTGTTACTTGAAAAGGGTGCAAATACGGAGCTCAGGGACAGTTCAGGGAAAACGGTCCTTGACTACGTTGAAGATTCAGAAATCAGGAACCTTCTTGTAAAATAGGGTAAAAAATCCTTATTTTGATCTTTTCGGTATGAACAAGGCAGTTTTAACAAAAATCCTGAAAAATATGAAAGTAAACATGTCTGCTGCTATATCCCTTCTTGCAGTTATTGTACTTTTTGTCTGGTCGTGCGACAGGAAACCATATGAACTTAAAGACGGCTACATGTATGTTCAGAATGAAGACCGGAGGAATGAATCCACAGACTGGCAGCTTGTATGGGAGGATGATTTTGACAAGGGCACATTGGATACTTCAACATGGAGCCGGATAGGCCTTTTTGAATCTCCCAAATGGAAGGTTCCGGTTGAAAGATGGAGAGAAGTCAAAAACTGCTTCAGGTACATAACTGCCACTGATCCCCGGGTTGTTCAGTTTGATGAGGATAATATACGTCTTATGGGGATAATCAATCCCGATTCGCTTACCGGCGATCCCCGTCCGTACCTGACCGGAGGCATTTATTCATGGAAGAAGTTTGCTTTCCAGTACGGCAGGATTGATATCAGGGCAAAGCTGGACCAGGCATACGGCATGTGGCCGGCGATATGGATGCTGTCGGAGAAGGACATATATCCGGACCAGCACAACGGGGAAATGGATATAATGGAAAAACTGAATCATGATGATTTTGCTTACCAGACAACGCATAATCATTATACCATAACTCTGAAGCAGACTGAACCTCCAAAGTCCGCAACCGGAAAAATTGATACGGCAGATTATAATGTTTACAGCGTAAGCTGGTATCCCGACAGATTGGTATATGCAATAAACGGCATCACGTCGTATGAGTATCCTAAAGTGCCCGGAGCAGGAACTTACCAGTGGCCCTTTGATCAGCCGTTTTACCTCCTGATAGATCAGCAGATGGAACATGAGTGGCCAGGTAAAATAACCAACCCTGAAGAACTGCCCATCAGTATGACTGTGGATTGGGTCAGATTATATCAATGAGTTAAACCAGGGGTGAGTTGTCTCTCCGGTTATTCAAGGTTTCCTTCTTCAAGCCTGATGTCGCGTGCCCTGTCGAGGTATTCATTGAGGAGTTCAATTCTGAATTCCTTTATCATCTGTTCTGCACTGATGCTTTTGTTATTGCTGGTTACAATCACCGTTCCGTTCTTTCCCGGATCGCTTATTTTAACCGTTTTTCCGTATTTTGTTTTAAGCGCGGCAAGATTGTCGTAATTATAGGCTACCGGCACCGTTTTAAAGTCAAGATTGATCTTCGCAATTGCATGATCAGTTCCATTTCCGGAAGCAGCAATTACGTCACCCAAAGGATTTCTTATCTCCGAAGGAAATCCCCTGTAAATTGATCCTATAAAGAAAGAATTGCATGATAATGCCCATATGTTCTGAAGCACTCCACCGTGCGACATTGAGGGATAAATAATAATGTCCGTTTCTGTCGAGGAGTACTTTCTAAGAAGTTCTTCAAAGTTGAGGTCAAAGCAGATGGCGATGCCTATTTTGCCGAAATCACATTCTACAACGGCAATGTTATCACTTGCCTTGATCCCGGCTTCCATTTCGGCTATAGTCGGGAAATTCTTGTCATAGATACCTGCGATTTTCCCTTTGCGGTCCACAACCACGCATGAATTGCGCCAGAATCCCTCATTGTCCTGCCGGCCCATACCAAATGCAATATAGCATCTGTTTTCTTTTGCCACTGATGAAAAGAAATCGACGACCTGGTTCCCTCTTACTTTCATGTATTCGACTCCTGCGGTAGAAAGATCGCAGAACTCAGGAAGGACAATAAGATCAGGCCTGGCCTTAAGAACTTTTTTAAGCTCCTTTTCCCAGAAGGAAATAACATAGTCCACCTTCTCCTGATTGTTGTCGTTGTCGGTGAGTGCCGGGGTATTGCCTATAGTCGCAACCCTGACAATCCTTTCGGAGTAAGCGAGTTCTGCATTAAGTATATCTGTAAGAAGCAGTGCAAATACAGGCAGAAGCGTAATGAAACAATTCCTAATCATATTGCTTCATATTTTAGCAAACCATGCTTAATAGTTGTAATCTTTACTGGGGAAATCATAACGGTCTTCATCTTCTCAATCATCCTCCTCCGGAACGGGAACAAAGATCAGAAGAAATGCAGAACAGTGTTCCTGTGCCATGTGTAAAAGATGTTAAGCATTGTTAAAGATGGTTAATTTAGAATTACACCTTAATTTTACTAATTTCACAGGGACTTTCTCCTCCCCCTTTCCGATGGTTATCGGGACGGGACCCCGCACCCGGGAGAGCGTGGGATACAAAATAATTAATAATATTACTGACCAACTCACGATTGGTGAATTGAATTGGTAACAGCGGGCGAGTTGTTAATATTCGTTGTTACCGGCGTCAACAGCCTTTTTTGCTTCTTCAAGATGAAGAAACGCTATATGGTTATATATTGCATTTTCCATCCTTAAATCCCAGCTCTTCTGGAGTATCTGCAATGCTTCAGGGTATTTACCCTGTTTAAATAACCCCCAGCCTTTTGTATCAAGAAATTCATAATGATCAGGACTGAGTTCCAGTGCTTTTTCAACGAGGTACAGGCCTTCCTGTATGTTCCTTCCGGTATCGATCAGGAAGAATGCAACAACATTCATAGTCGCGGGAGATTCAGGTCTTAATCTTAAAGCTTCACGCCAATAGCCTTCTGCATTATCCAGCAACCCTGCCCCCCAATAAATACCTGCCAGATAATCAGCAATATCTTCCCCGGATACAGAACTTTCCCTGCTTAATAATATAAACTTCCCCCAATAACTACCTCCTATATCTTCATTGAATTCTTCAAGCCTCTCGTTACAGGTAAAAATAAACTTCTCAATGTATTTATTTGCAGCTTTTCCTTTACCTTCAGATAATGCGAGAATAGCTTGATTATAAAGCAGAAGATAGTCATCAGGAAAAGCCTTTTCCGCTTTTCTGTAAAGCTTTCTTTCTTTCCTGTGCTGCCCTGTTTCATGATAGGCATGACCAAGGTCTGTATAAAACCAACTTGTAGAAGGTTTTAAATCCCATTTGTTAAAGATATCCAGTGCTTTTTCCAACTCAGGGATTGCTTTTTCATATTGAAACAAACGAGAGTAAGAATAACCAAGGAGACGATATGATTCTGGATTCTGGTTATCAATTTCAAGAAGTTGTCTGACTGCTTTAATTCCTTCCCGGGGTGTTTCAAAGATACAGGCATATGCGAAATTTATGAAGGCCTCCTGATATCTGGTCATCAGACTTCTTGTGGCATATAATTCAAGACACCATTTTTTCGCCTGGTCATATATCCCAACATTGTAATATACCCAAAGAAGCTCCCAGGTTGCAGCAACAAAAATTGAATCGATTTTTATTGCATCCAGGTGGTACTTTATTGCAGTGGCGTTATCAGATTTGTAGTGTGCATTAATACCCAGCATATATTTTCTGTATGCTTCCGGCGAACTGGTAAATGAGTAAGGCCGGGTGTCCCGATTCAATTCATTCAATTCCTTTTCCAGAACAGATATAACAAGATAATTATTTATCTGTGCAGATAGTGAATCTGTCATTATAATTATATTTTCTTCCGCCCCGGGACCTTCTATCTGAAAGGGCTTAATGATCTCCTTCGTCCTGGAGTTTATCAACTGAGCAGTGATCCTTAAACTTGTTCCTTTAGGAATTATGTTCCCGGAAATAAAAATATCAGCATCCAGCTTCCTGGAAATTAAACTGGCGATGGAAGGTGTTAATGATGTATAGTTTGTAATTCCCCTTCCTTCAAGCATACTATTTATAATATCTGTTTGTCTGACAAGTATTTCATTATTATTTGACAGACTATTTTCAATAAGTATCTGGATTCCCTTTTCACAATAATTTTTCGTTGTATCATTCGTCATATTCCGGAAAGGCATCACGGCAACCGTGATTTTACCCTTTGCCCCTGATTGTTCAGGCCTGGTGCTATTGAATATTTTATGATACACGAGAATAATTACTGAAATCAACAGGACAGCTGGAATGATAATGACCGGCCTTAACCTCCTTTTTGCTGGTCTTGAGAATGACACATGCTTAAGGCCGGTCTTCAGTGAATATGGTTTTTGTACTTCCTTTCTACTGGCTTCCCCTGGTGTAATGCCAAAGTAATCATTAAAGCACTGGTTAAAATATACGGGGCTGCTGAATCCTGTCCGATATGCTATCTCTGATGCTGTACCTGCCTTTGCCTTTAATAATTTTAAGGCTTCTTCAAGCCGTATTTCCCGTACAAATGTGGAGAGAGATTTGCCTGTTATTTTCTTCAGTTTCTTGTGCACCT
>CAZTDW010000172.1:5801-7222 GCA_964611835.1 uncultured Rikenellaceae bacterium
TGTAACCTGATTCAGAGACGAGAGCTTCAAGGCTGAATGCTTCGCTTGAAATATTTTTGATAACATAATCCCTTATTTTGTTGAGGAATATTTCATCCATGGAAAGTTCTTCTGCCTTATGCGATTCTCCCGGGGTCATAAGCCTGAAAAATAAGATACTATGAGGGTATCTCACCAGTGTATAAAAAATCCGTACCTAAATTTAGGCTTATTTCCTTTATAAGTCAAGAGCTAAATTAGTATTCTATTAGAATGAGACTTTTAAAATGGTGCAAGATTGCCAGGGTTCTCTGGTTTAATGATGACAAAACTGTATTAACTGCAACAGGTTACTTAATGCAGGAAAATGGCTTTATAAGAGAGGGTGTACGAAAGACATATTGCCCCGGGAGGAACTAAATATAGCTTTCAGTACACCCCTGAACCGGAATTGATACCGGTACCTGAAATAATGACCCGGAATACCCTGCCCGGGAATCCGGATTATTGACAATCATCCGGCATCGGGAGGCCATCTTCCAAATTGTCCTTGAAACAATATAGTTCAATATTCGACATAAAAAACACTGACGAGCTAATATTAGAAAAATGACAGTCCTTAACCGTTTGCATTCCGGGATTATCCAATAGCATGACGCCCACATCAGAATTTGATATTACGTTGTCCTTGAGTTCGGCTGTTGTACCCATCCAAAGGTCAATAGCAGCACCACCAGCACCTTCTATAACACAATTCTTCACACTCAAATGATTGAACAAGCCCGGTTCCCCGTATCCTGTACCTATGATGGGCCACGATACGTTATACCCGTTATAAGCACCTTCCACATCACCCACATACTCACCTTTGATACGCAGGTCTTTGCATTCAAGAGATATACCATCGCCTATAAGGGTGATAACATTATCAATATTTGTTGAATAATATCCGCCATAGAATGGATTGGTATGCCCTTCAGCCGGATGATCACCTTCGACCAATATGCTAAATGCCTTGCAGGTCACATCCCCTTCCGCATGAATTTCCAACATGCTTGAGATCCCATAACCAGGAGGAAAACCAGGTTGTTCTGTAACTTTGAATCCGGGCGATGCCTCGATAATAGTTGCATCCTTTCCAGCTCCCTTGATGGTACCTCCCGGGTATCCATATATGTAAATTGATTCACTCAGGTAAAAGTGACCGGCTGGGAGATTAACACTTAAACCTTCTTCTAAATCACTTCTTAGCTGTTCAGTAATATCAATCCCTGGCATGTAGTCAGAGGTTTTGGCTTGCTTTAACATTAAAAGCTCACCTTCCGGGACCAGGGAACTCTCTTCCTTGGTACAATAACTGCACACCATTGCAACAAAGAGGAAGATGATTCCAATACTCAAACTTGCTGTTTTCATGATTCTCTTTTTATGTTAATGTTGGA
>CAZTDW010000172.1:7232-8597 GCA_964611835.1 uncultured Rikenellaceae bacterium
CTATTGCGGACAAAACCACACCTCTGCTTATGGATCTAGTAAAAATTGATCCAACGGATATCGTAGAAATCTACCTTAGTTATACCATCCGGATTGATTGTTACATGACCTGTGGCTTGTCCATAACCCATTGGTACATTATCTTTTTTTCCAAAAAAATGAAATGTGTGGGTTTCATTATAAACTCCATTATTTAAATCATGGATAATATCATTTGCTATAAAACCAGCTTCAAAGTGAGCTCCTGAAATATCTCCCACCAGGTGCCAGGTAACTTTCATCTGAGCTTTATTTTTATTCCATATAGTTTCAGTTATTTGAATTCCTGAGACCGGTTCACTACCATCGTAAGCCCAGTCATAATATACGTATTCCTCAGTAATCGTATAGTTTTTGGGCTGACCAATTGCCATATTGAATGTAAATAAGGCAATAACAAACAGGGCTGATAAAAATTTTACTGTTTTCATAATTTTTTGTTTTTAGTTGGTTAATGTTAAGATGGTTTATGTTTTCAGATCACATTCTCCATACTGTTAATAGCCCGGAGTCCTGAAATCCGGTTCATAATCATTTATCATTCAATAATGAGTTCATGAACGAACAATATTAAATTTATGACAAAGACTAATGCGGTAAATAGCAGGTATGTAGCTAATTATTCAGGTTATGTTTCCTGCATGAATGAAATTGAAGCAAATTGTTTCATTTTATTATAATAATGTTTCATTTTGCAGCTAATTTGAAGAAAATATAGTCCCAAATAATTGGCAGACAGGTATTTGGTGCCTGAGAGGCGCAATTGAGTATCAATTTGCCACTTAATAATATCAATAAAAGGGGGTGTCTCAAAAGGGCCCCCTTTCTTTTTTAGTCAATGTTCATTTCTTTTGCTCCTCCAAAAGAAACGAACCAAAGAACCGAAGCCCCGAAAGGGCGAGCTCGCGAACGCAGTGAGCAAAAAGAGTCCGGAACCGAACCGCCGGATGGCGGTGAGCTCGGCGAAGCCAAAAGACAACCATTTCTGTTTTTCGCCAATTGCGCAAGGCCATTTTCCACTCCAAAAAACAGAAACGGTTCGCACCTTTTCCGGTTTGCCCTAGCGCCGCTATAACAAGCATTCAGCTATTTTGATATTTATTCGTTTGATTATTAGATTGTTGATAACTTGTGAAAAGAAGAGGCTGTATTAAAAGTCCTTTTGGTACCTTAAGATAGAAGAACAATTAATAACACATTGATACAGTCTCATGAGGAATTTTCTACTGTTGAAGGATTTTTTGCTTCCTGCATGATGATCGGGAGATCCCTCATTTCGATGATCCCTTGCAGGCTCGGGATCATCTCATTCAGGATGACAACGCG
>CAZTDW010000173.1:0-8589 GCA_964611835.1 uncultured Rikenellaceae bacterium
ATACAGAATGCACCGGTAAACAATATAAATTATATAGTAATCAATGATGTGGAATATCCTTATCAGCCTGTCTTTTCTCTTCCGTACAGGAAAAGGTATAATGTCAGGATAAACTATACCGGAATCAACTTTAGCAATCCCGATAAGGTTTATTATTCCACATTCATGAAAAACTATGATGCGGACTGGTCAAAGGTATCGCCGGCACGGGAGGTGTCTTACAGCCTCAGGGACGGTAAATACAAATTCAGCCTTGTGTCGGTCAATGAAGACGGACTTAGCCAGAACGACCCACTCTCTTTTGAAATAAACATAAAACCCCCGTTCTGGAGAACCTGGTGGTTTTTGTTGTCAGTGACGGCATTTGCGGCAGCAGCGGTGGTCATAATAGTGCGCCAGCGTGAAAAGGCACAGAAAAAGATTCAGGAATATCTCGAAAATGAGCTGGCTGCCAGAACCAGGGTGGTAATGAAGCAAAAAGAAGAGATTGAGCTGGCTAACATGGAAATTACTGACAGTATCAATTACGCAAGGAGGATTCAGTCAAGCATACTCCCCGAGATAAATAAGCTCAGGGAACATTTCAGGGATGCTTTCATAATTTTGCGTCCGCGCGATATTGTCAGCGGCGATTTTTACTGGTTTGACCGGTTCGATGATGAAAGGTTCATCCTGGTTTGCGCCGATTCAACAGGCCACGGTGTGCCCGGAGCCTTCATGTCAATGATAGGGTCCACTCTTCTCCAGGATATTGTGTTGAGGCAGAGGATCTCCAGGCCATCAGAAATCCTGACGATGCTCGACAAGCAGGTATTCTCGACCCTGAATCAGAATCTAGAGGTCGGGATCTCCAACGATGGAATGGATATCGTTGTGTGTGAATTCTCGCTTAAAAACAAATATATCAGGTTTGCTTCTGCCATGAGGCCCGTAATAATAGTCATGGGTGGTGAGACTTATTACATCAAGGGCAACAGGTCGTCGGTAGGAGGACAGTCAGTGCTGGAGAAATATTTCGACGACCAGGAATATTATCTGAATGAAGGAGACATGATTTATATGTTTTCCGACGGCCTTCCCGACCAGTTCGGAGGTCCCGATGGTAAAAAGATGAAGATCGCACGGCTGAAAGCATTGCTTGGAGAAATATGGCCGCTACCCATTGCAGAGCAGGAAGAAAGACTTCTGAAATTCTATTCCGACTGGAAAGGGAATCATGATCAGGTGGACGATATTCTCTTTATGGGAGTAAAGGTATAGATCAGTTAGTCTCAGTATAGGTGCCGTTATAATAAAGGGGAATAACACTGGTTGAGGCTGTGTTGCTTAAATTGCCGGCCCTGTCTTTTATTATAAAATCATACTTTATTGTATCCTCTGCGGAATAAAACAGATACATGAATGTGATCGAAATCGTTCCTTTGAGAATTTTATTCTGCCCCTGTCTTTCCATATAAGGTATCCGGTAATCAGAGGGTTCAAGGGGATCATCCTCCGGTGCAAGGCTTTCAACACCATTATTGATCCTGTAAAGGGTGAAAAACAGGTTGACAGAATCAACTTCTTCTTCCATTCCGGGCTGAAGATATCCGAGATCTCCGTCCCCGTCTTCAAAGTAAAACTTCAGTTCACCACCCTTTACATTGTTGCCAAGCAGATCGAGAGTGTCAAAAACTTCAAAGCTTGTGTACTCCACCCGGGGCTCAGGGGGTAAGGTCTGAATCTTGATACAGGAATAAAAGGCCACAACACAAAAAACAAAAAATATGTTACGGGTGATTTTCATCTGTAACGATTTAGTTTTTTATTTGTACAAAAACCACACCAAAGTAAGTTATTTTTTCCTGAAAAATATCCTTAAAGGGACACCTGAAAAATCAAATTTTTCACGCAGCCTGTTTTCAATATACCTTTTATATGGTTCCTTAACATACTGGGGCAGATTGCAGAAGAATGCAAATGACGGTGAATATGTGGGAAGCTGTGTGACATACTTTATCTTTATGTATTTGCCCCTTACCGACGGGGGGGGATTATTCTGAACTATGCCGAGCATGACATCATTAAGTTCGGCTGTCGGAATTTTTTTCTTCCTGTTCTCATTTACCATGTCGATAAGCTCAAGGATCTTATGGATCCTCTGCTTGTTAACGGCGGATATGAACAAAATGGGATAATCGGTAAAGGGTGCTGTTTTTTCGCGTATTTCCTTTTCAAACATCTTCGTGGTGTTATTGTCCTTCTCAATAAGATCCCACTTGTTTACAAGAACTATCAGTCCCTTGTTATTCCTGATCACAAGCGAAATGATATTTAGGTCCTGAGATTCAATCCCCCGTGTGGCATCAATCAATATAAGGCAAATGTCAGAGCTTTCAATGGTCCTTACAGCCCTCATGACGGAATAAAACTCTATGTCTTCGCTGACTTTCCCTTTTTTACGGAGTCCGGCGGTATCGACAAGAAGAAAATCATGATTAAATTTCTTATACCTGGTATAAATTGAATCACGCGTTGTCCCCGGCAAAGGGGTAACTATATTTCTCTCCTCTCCGAGCAGTGAATTTACAAGCGATGATTTCCCGGCATTGGGACGTCCTGCAATCGCGATCCGTGGGATATCGGGTATTGTTTCCTGCTCCCTGTCGGGAAGGTTTTTTACAATCGCATCGAGGAGATCGCCGGTACCGCTTCCGTTTATAGAGCTCAGTGCAAAGTATTCTCCCAGGCCAAGGTTGTAAAACTCTGTAGCATCAATCAGCCTTTCATTATTGTCCACCTTATTTACCACAAGGATTACTTTCCTTCCCGACCTTCTGAGAAGGCCGGCAACGGAGGTGTCAAGATCATGAACTCCCGCCGTAACATCGGTCATCATTAGTATTATGTCGGCTTCTTCAATGGCAATAAGAACCTGTTTATTGATCTCGCCCTCGAAGATATCATCGGAATTCTTCACATATCCGCCTGTGTCAATAACCGAGAAAGTGATCCCATTCCAGGTTACAAATCCGTAAATCCGGTCGCGCGTTACTCCGCTTTCTTCATCGACAATGGCGTCACGCGATTCTGTCAGCCTGTTGAATAAGGTAGATTTACCCACATTTGGCCTTCCGACTATTGCAACAATTCCGCTCATTTAATATGTAATCTGTTTATCTGTATCCGAATTTTTTAAGCTCCCGGGGTTTGTCGCGCCAGTCCTTGCTGACTTTTACATGCATTTCCAGAAATACCTTCTTCCTGAAAAAATCCTCCATGTCTCGCCGGGCTTCAGTACCGACTTTTTTAAGTTTTCCTCCCCTGTGCCCTATGATAATCCCTTTCTGACTATCACGTGCAACATGTATCAGCGCATTTATCCTCAGGAGTCCGCCATCTTCCCTGAAACTTTCTATTTCAATTTCCACTGAATATGGAATCTCTTTCTCGTAGTTAAGCAGGATTTTTTCCCGGATCATCTCCGATGCAAAAAACCTTTCGTATTTGTCGGTAAGCTGATCCTTCGGAAAATAGGGTGGACATTCAGGGAGATATGAAATAATCGCATTGAGAAGGGTGTCGAGGTTAAATCCGTTAAGGGCCGAGACAGCAATCACAGGTGAATCAGGCATATCATTCTTCCATTCCAGTGCAATTTTCTCAAGGCTGGCCTGGTTACTGAGATCAATCTTGTTGATGACAATGATCACCGGTATCTGTGATTTTCTGATCCTTTCAGGGATCTCATTCCTCTCTCCCTTTTTTTCCGACACATCGGTTACATACATTATCAGATCGGCATCGCTCATGGCCACATTGACGAAACTCATCATTGATTCCTGAAGCTTGTACCTGGGCTTTATTATTCCCGGGGTATCGGAATAAACTATCTGAAAATCATCACCGTTGACTATCCCCATGATCCTGTGCCTTGTCGTCTGTGCCTTCGAGGTGATGATAGAAAGCTTTTCCCCGACAAGGGCATTCATTATTGTCGATTTACCCACATTGGGATTCCCGAGAATATTTACAAAACCTGACCTGTGGCTCATCATTGATTATTAAGAAATTCCTCTTTTCAGCATGCCAATCTCCTTATCTGTGAGGAATCTCCATTTTCCCCGGGGAAGATTTTTCTTGGTGAGTCCTGCAAAATATACCCTGTCAAGTTTTTTGACTTTGTATCCCAGGGTTTCAAAGATCCTTCTTACGACCCTGTTCTGGCCTGAATGAAGTTCAATCCCTATCTGGGTTTTATCCTCGGGATCGGCATACGAAACCGCATCAGCTGAGATGATCTCTCCATCAAGGTCTATCCCTTCAGCAAGACGGGTCAGATCATTTTTAATGACCGGCTTGTCGAGGAAAACATGATAGATCTTCTTTCTCTTATGACTGGGATGAGTGAGCTTTCCTGCAAGGTCGCCGTCATTTGTCAGCAGCAACACTCCTGTTGTGTCCTTGTCGAGCCTTCCTACGGGATAAACCCGTTCAGGGCATCTGTCTCCTATCAGTTCCATTACCGTATGTTCGGCATGCGGATCTTTAACCGTGGTAACATAACCTCTGGGTTTGTTAATGAGGATATAAACCTTTTTCTCGGATGAAAGCTTTTTATTTTTATACCTTATATCGTCACGCGGGGAAACCTTTACGCCCATATCTTTAACAACCCTGCCGTTGACGGTAATGAATCCTTCCTTTATGAGGTTGTCTGCTTCCCTTCTGGAGCATACGCCACTGTTGGCAATATATCTGTTCAGCCTTATCCCGACCTTGTCACCGGTTTCAGATCCTGATCCCCGGATTTTTCTTTCTGATGTGATTTTCTTTTCAGGTTTCCTGTAAACCATTCCATTGATTATTCTGACGGGGCAAAGGTACGATTAAAAAACCTAATTTAAGTTTCGTTTTTTTTTGCACTTTTACAGTCTTAAATTCATCAAATATGTCATTGATAAAATCCATCTCAGGTATAAGGGGAACTATAGGGGGCAAACCGGGTGACGGACTCACTCCCCCTGATATTGTAAGATTTGCGGCAGCCTATGGTACATGGCTTAAAAGAAAAAATGCTGACCAACGCCTTAAGGTAGTTGTAGGCAGGGATGCCAGGCGTTCGGGTCCTATCGTCAATAGTCTGGTTATCAGTACTCTGAGAAGTCTTGGGATTGACATAACAGATCTTGGCCTAGCTACCACTCCCACTGTTGAGCTGGCCGTGACAGGTACCGGATCGCATGGCGGGATAATAATCACGGCTAGCCATAATCCTGCCCAGTGGAATGCTCTTAAGCTGCTTAACGGGGATGGAGTATTTCTCTCTGCGGACGACGGGAACGAAGTTCTGAAAATTGCTGCAACTGAAGATTTTCATTTTTCACCGGTTGATGATACCGGAATTCTTGTTACAGATGATACATGGAACAGGAAGCATATAGAAATGGTACTTGGTCTGAAGCTTGTTGACCGTGACCTTATAGACGGAGCAGGCTTCACAGCGGCAGTTGATTGCGTTAATTCCGTCGGAGGCATTATTATTCCCGGGTTGCTTGAAGCCCTTGGAGTCAGGAAAATCATAGAACTCAATACGAAGGCTGATGGTTTTTTTGCTCATAATCCGGAACCGCTTGCCCAAAATCTAAAAGACATTTCGGAGCTTGTGGCAAAAGAAAAGGCTGATATTGGTTTTGTTGTAGATCCTGATGTTGACCGTCTGGCAATAATATGCGAGGATGGATCAATGTTTGGCGAGGAATATACCCTTGTTGCAGTGGCGGATTACGTTCTTAAGCATACGCCCGGTGATACGGTATCCAATCTTTCATCGACCAGAGCCCTGAAGGATGTAACTGAAAATTACGGGCACCGATATTATTCAGCAGCTGTCGGAGAGGTCAATGTAGTTGAGGAAATGATAAAGAGAGGAGCAGTGATAGGAGGCGAGGGCAACGGCGGGGTTATTTATCCCGAACTTCACTACGGAAGGGACGCACTCGTGGGAATAGCGCTTTTCCTTACTCATCTGGCAGGCAGCCGGATGAAAGTGACGGAACTCAGGAAGCTGTATCCCGATTATGTGATAGCCAAAAAGAAGATCGACCTTCCGGAGGGAATTGATTTCAGTCTTATACTTGAAGAGGTAAGGGAAAAATTTGCAGGTCATCAGATTGATGAGAGGGATGGGATGCGCATTGAACACGATGAGGGATGGGTTCAGGTGAGGAAATCAAATACTGAGCCGGTCATCAGAATTTATGCCGAAGGGAGAACTGCGGAAGAAGCGGAGGATCTGGCAAACGGAATAATTTCGATTGTTAAAAAATCCTAATAATATCGTTATTTCTCGGGTCACCGGAATAAATGGCTTCCCGAAAATGTCTTCTAATCACACGACCATGAACTTTTAATATTAAAAGTTGTTAAAAAACCGTACGAGGTAATTCCTTTAGGTAATTTTGTCGGGTGTTAGTGAAAAATATAATATAGTTAATCAGCATAATTCGGATGAAAAGAACAATAATTATTACGGCTATCGTTGCTGTTCTGGCAATAATCATAATGATTATAATAGGAAGGGTTACAAAAAGCAAGGATGTGGCGAATCTGTATGTTGAATCCAGGAAAGGGCAGTTCGATATCATAGTATCCACCACGGGTGAGCTTGAGGCAGAAAATTCAGAAGACATAGTGGGACCCGACTTCAGGCAGAGCAGAAGTCTCAGGGCTATGGATATTAAGATCACCGACCTTGTACCCGAGGGGACAGAGGTTCAGAAGGGAGACTATATTGCAACCCTCGACAGGACTCAGTTTGACAACTCTCTTAAGGATGAAAGGGAAAAGCTGATAACCGCTGAGAATAATCTTGAAGTGAAAATGCTCGACACTGCTGTTACGCTCAGCGGGTTGAGGGATAATATAAAGAACCTGAGATACTCAGTTGAGGAAGCGCAAATAACGCTTCAGGAATCTAAATATGAGCCGCCCACAACTATCAGGCAGGCCGAGATAGCCCTTGACAGGGCCCAGCGTACGCTTGACCAGTCTATCAAAACCTATGGGCTTAAGATTGAACAGGCAAAAACAGAAATGAGGACTATCAAAAAAAACCTGGCTGACCAGCAGCAAAGAGTGAAGGATTTTGAAACGATACTTGCAAAATTCATCATTACAGCTCCTTCCGACGGAATGGTCATATATAAAAGGGACAGGACAAATACCAAAAGAAAGATCGGTTCCTCGATCTCCCCCTGGGATAATGTGGTGGCCACCCTTCCCGATATGTCTTCGATGATCTCAAAAACCTACGTAAATGAGATAGATGTAAGCAAAGTAAAGGCTGGTCAGAGAGTGGAAATCATGGTGGATGCTTTTCCCGAGAAATCCTATACGGGAACGGTAATAAGTGTCGCCAATATCGGAGAGCAGCTTCCAAACACCGATGCCAAGGTATTTGAGGTTCAGATCAAGGTCGACGGTTCTGATCCCATACTCAGACCATCCATGACCACGGGTAACAAAATTGTTACAAAGACCATCAATGATGTTATTTACATTCCTCTTGAAAGTGTTCATGCCGGCGCCGACAGCATCCCGTATGTGTACACGAAAAATGGCAACAGGCAGGTTGTTTTGCTGGGTGAATCCAATGAGAATAATGTTGTAGTTGAACAGGGCTTAAAGGAGGGTGACATGCTGTATCTGAGTACTCCGGAAAAGTCGGAAACTTTCAGGCTCACCGGTGAGGACCTTATTGCTATCAACAGGGAGAGGGCAAAAGCCAAGAGGGAAGAGGAAGAGAGGATCAGGAAAGAAGCCGCAAGGGACCGGCAAAAAATGTTTCCCGGGCAGGAAGGGGCAATGAATCCAGAGATGATGCAGAACATGCGGGGTAACTTTCAGCCTGGCCAGGGCCGAAGGCCAGGAGATACGGCAGCTATGCGCAATTCCATGAACCGCAGGAATCCACAGCAACCAGCAGGTGCAGATACGCCGGCAAGGCAAAGGAATTCTTCAAATCCTTCAAATGAGCCCGGCTCAAATGTTCCCGCAGGAACCGGGAATTCAAATTAGCAACAGTTATTAAACCTTAAGGGTATGTTTAAATTCTTTTTCAGATATTTCCACGATATCGAAATCGCCGTGGAATCGATTGTTTCCAACAAGCTTAAATCGATGCTCACAGCCCTTGGGATAATCTTCGGCGTTGCTGCCGTAATTGCGATGCTCGCAATTGGTAAGGGAGCAAAACAGGAAATAATGGAGCAGATGAAAATGGTAGGGGTTAATAATATTCTTATTAATCCGGTCATTCCTGAAAAATCAACCTCTTCAGAGGAAAACGGAGAGATGCAGCAGAATAAATTCTCGAGGGGATTGAGCATGGCAGATGTCGATGCCATAAGGGAAACAATACCTTCTGTAAAAAGAATAAGCCCTGAGATATCATTCAATTCAACGGCGATGATGAACGGGGTAAAATATACTGCAAAGCTGGTGGGAGTTTCGAATGACTATTTTGAACTGTATAACCTCCCTCTTGTTGAGGGAGCTTTTTTCAATGATTTTCAGGAAAAGAACGGAATACAGGTTTGCATCATAGGT
>CAZTDW010000174.1:0-8542 GCA_964611835.1 uncultured Rikenellaceae bacterium
TTAGATTCATAAACTGAGTGGTCGCATCTTATACCGCACTAATTGTCAAAAGTCAAGAAAAATACAGTCAGTCTGTACAATAAAAAAATGTCAGTATCTGTTCAGATTTTTGTGCAAAAACTATTTGGAAAGTTATTGAATGAAATTTACTTTTACGCCCGGATTAAAATTTCTTGTTATAAATGGACGACGGCCCGGCGAATATACGGTTTGAGAATCAGGAATAGGGGAGGCTGACTGTTCATCTGGTTGCTTCCTGCTATCCTTAAAGCAAGGAGGTAACTATGACTTCACTCACAACATTTTATTTAAGCAGTATTACAGGGAAGGAAGTATTTGATGCTGATGGCGAAGCTATAGGCCGCATCAGGGATTTGCTGATCAGTACTTTCCCTTCAGGCAGCAATGACCCGAACCAGCAGCTGGTTGTAGGTATCAAGCTTAAAATACGGAAGGAAATCAGGTACTATTCCTTCAGTACATTCAGGGTTGTAAAGGCACGTGAAATGATTAACGTGACATGCTCAGGGCTAAATGAACTTAGTGATGATGAGGTGAATAATGGCCTTTTGCTTGTGGAAAACATGCTTGACAAGCAGATAGTTGACCTTAACGGGAGAAAGCTGGTCAGGGTTAATGATGTCAGGCTTGCCACCCTTCCTGCAGGGACTTTTGCGGTGGCAGTTGATATAGGTATTGAAGGATTGCTGAGAAGGATAGGGATTTCAATTCCTATTAAAAGGTTCCTTTCACTGTTTGGAATAAACATACCTGCAAAATTCATCCTCTGGGATGATGTACAGGCAATAGATTTTTCAAATCTGAACATAAAGCTTTCAAAAAGCTATGCAAAGCTGAATACTCTGCACCCTTCCGATCTTGCAGATATTCTTGAGGATCTGGGTAAAAAATCAAGTACCCATGTTTTTTCAGCCCTCGATGAGGAAAAAGCCGCCGACGTTCTGGAAGAGCTTGAGACACATGCACAGATCCACATTATTGAAAGCCTGCCCGTCCCAAAGGTTGCTGATGTGCTTGAAAAGATGCCGGCCGATGAGGTTGCATATATACTTGATGAGATAGAGGATGAAAAGGCTGAACTTCTTCTTAAGGAGATGGACAGCGAATCCTCGCAGGAAGTAAGGGAGCTTCTTGAATATCCCGATAACTCGGCAGGAGGACTTATGACAACCGATGTACTTTCATTCAGCCCGTTGCTTACTGTTGATGAGGTGATCAGGGAACTCCGGATAATAAAACCTGAACCTTCAGAGCTCTACTCTCTTTTTGTCACCGAAAAGAATGATGAGCTTGTAGGCACCTTTGATCTGCGCGATCTTGTTGTTTCGGATCCCGAAACGGTTTTAAGGGATATAATGAAATCCGAACCTGTGTTTCTTTACGACTATCAGCGGATAGATGATATTGCAGAGATGATTTCGAAATATAATCTGCTTGCTGTCCCTGTTGTTGATGAGCAGAACCAGCTTCAGGGTATGGTGGTGGTTGATGATGTTATTGAAGACCTGATAAACAAGAGGAGAACCAACAAGCGATAAATGAAAAGCCATGCTCAGGACAAAATTCACCAAGACCAGCTTTTATCGTAATCTGACGATATTCCTTGCCCTTCTTGGTCCCGGTATAATAACAGGAAGTGTCGATAATGATGCCGGGGGTATAACAACTTACTCTGTTGCAGGAGCCATATATGGCTATGGAATGATCTGGACACTGATTCCTTCGCTGATAGTGCTGCTGGTCATTCAGGAGATGAATGCCAGGATGGGGATCGTCACCGGCAAAGGTCTGTCCGACCTGATACGCGAAAATGCCGGTGTCAAGATCACCTTCTTTATTTTCATAGGCTTGCTGCTGTCTAATATCGGCAACACAACCACCGAATTTGCAGGAGTCGCCGGCAGCATGGAAATATTCGGCATAAGCAAATACTTTTCGGTACCTCTGGTTGCTTTTCTGGTATGGATCCTTGTGGTAAAAGGTACTTACAAGATTGCCGAAAGGATATTCCTAGTGTTCAGCGCCTCATTGCTTACCTATGTCGTTTCAGCCCTTATGAGCAAGCCCCAGTGGAGCGAGATCGGATCAGCCATTATCCGGCCGGGTGTGGAGCTGAATACCCAGAGTCTTACGGTTATCATTGCTCTTGTGGGCACT
This sequence comes from uncultured Rikenellaceae bacterium, assembly GCA_964611835.1. Taxonomy (GTDB): domain Bacteria; phylum Bacteroidota; class Bacteroidia; order Bacteroidales; family VadinHA17; genus LD21. Next base: position 2,179 of record CAZTDW010000174.1, read on the forward strand.
ACCATTGCCCCATGGATGCAGTTCTACATGCAGTCGTCGGTAATTGAGAAAGGCCTCAAGATCAAGGATTACAAGTACACTGTGCTTGATATTATTATCGGTTGCATTGTAACTGTAGTCGTTGCATTCTTCATTATGGTAGCCTGCGGCTCAACATTGTATCCGAATGGAATACAGATAAATGAGGCGAAAGATGCCGCACTCTCACTCAAACCACTGGCAGGAGAACTGGCCAGCCACGTGTTCGCTTTCGGCCTGTTTGTGGCATCAGTCTTTTCCGCGACAATTCTTCCGCTTGCAACCTCTTTCTATATATGCGAGGCATTTGGTTTTGAAACCGGACTCGATAAATCGTGGGATGAAGCAAAGGAATTTTATATCCTCTATACAGGCATCCTGATCATTTCAGCGATCATTATTCTGATCCCCAACGCACCACTCATTGATATATCCATCTGGTCGCAGGTTCTCAACGGCATCCTTCTTCCGGTTGTGCTTGTAAGTATGATCCTGCTGATAAATAATAAAAAGATTATGGGTGAATATACCAACAAGCCACTGCAGAATATAATTGGATGGGGAGCGGTAATTATTCTTACTCTGTTGTCAGCAATGCTGCTTATTATTCCGCTGTTCTCAGGCAAATGAGGTCATTCTGATGGCCAGGCCATTCCCATCATGGGCCTTGGTTCAATCCTTGCCGGATCCACCACAACATGCCTGATAAGCCTGCGTTTCCAGGTGTAGGTTATGTGAATCAATCCGTCGTCCGACTGAATCACTGCAGGATATGAATATTCGGTCCCGGGTGTATCGTTTTCCAGAAGAAATGCGGCGTTCCATATTTTACCGTCGTTAGATACAGCGGCATTCAGCTGGTTCCTGCCTTCCGTAAGGTGATTGTAGACAATAAAATGCCTGCCGTCGGCCAGAGTCACCGCGTCAATGCCTGAGTTGGGATTGGGCAGAGTGTCGGGGATCAGGCTACTCCATGTATATCCGTTGTCATCCGACCATGATGATAAAATCCTTGAATGCCGGCTCCGGCAAAGGATTTGGAGTCTCCCGGACTTATGCATGAGAATTGCCGGCTGTATCGCGTAGATATCCCTGTAATTGATCGCGCCGGTTCTTTCCCATGTAATACCGTAGTCAGAGGTATGTTCCATGTGTACCCTCCATCCGTCATTTTCCGTACTTGATGGACATAGGAGCATACCATTGCCCAGCAGGACAGGTTTGTTTTTTACAGGTCCGATTATGCCAGAAGGAAGCTTTCGTGCAGGAGACCACGATATGCCTTTATCGGTCGATATCTTTAACTCCCCCCACCATTGCGACGGACTGGGGCCGACCTTGTAGAAAAGCAGCAACTCTTCATCGCCGTTATACAATACAGGATTCCAGCACGGATATCTCAGGCTGTCGGTTTTTCCGTCAGCGGCCATCTCAGGGACCGTCCATTTACCATCTGAAAACCTGCTTATCCAGACACCAACATCCGGATTACCTTCGGCAGTACCCCCAAACCAGGCTGCAACAAAACCTTCTGGAGTCTCAGCTATCGTTGATGCATGGCAGCCCGGAAACCATACAGAGGCAGAATCATAAATAAATTCCGTCCTGACAATGCATTGATCTCCCCTGAATGGGTTCTGTGCATTTAAAATGGTTCCCGGAAAAAGGAACGTCAGAAATACTATAGGCAATTTCATAAATGACCCTCTGAAATTTTTATTTAATGATATCGCGCCTGAATCTTTCAGTTCTTTTAACTCTCTGTTCATGAATACTGATCTTATTTCTGAAATGGATTTTTATTGGGCATTTTTTCCCCGTATCTTGCTTTGCCAAGAAGAAATCCTGTCAGAAAAATAATAATTGTTCCGAAAACGATTGTAAGGTTACTGTGAAAAGGACTTCTGAAGGATGAAAGATTACCTTCGTCGTGCAGGAGGGGAGACAGGCTCATCCATACAATGAGTATGACACCGGTAATAACTCCGGCGGCAGCTTCTGTTTTTCCTGCTTTTCCCGGAAGGAATCCCAGAAGGAAAAGGCCCAGCATCCCGCCGCTGAAAATTGATGCGAGCGCCCACCAGGCATCCAGCACGCTTTCAACACCGGTAAGGGCCAGGGCAATACCAATGCCTGCTATCCCCGTGGCAAATGATGCAGAATAAAGAACTCTCATGGATGCTTTTTCATTAGCATCCTGATTAATGAATTTCTTGTAATAGTCAGAAAGAAAAATGGTTGCCGTACTGTTGAGGCTGGTGGAAATGGTGCTCATTCCTGCAGAAAAGATCGATGCAATAAGCAGGCCGGTTATCCCTACAGGTAGCTCATTTACAATAAAGTAAGGAAATACCCGGTCGCCTGCGGTGATCGGTCTGAGTTCCTCTGCAAGCTTTTCAGGCTGAGCGGTATAAAATGCAAACAATGCCGTACCTATATAGAAAAACAGCATTGAAACAGGAATGTACAGCAGTGATCCGAAAAGGGCCGAGTTCTTGGCTTCCCGTTCTGAACCAGTAGTAAGATACCTTTGAACATAATTCTGATCGATGCTGTAGTTCTGCAGATTAATGAACAAGCCATATACCAGTACGACCCAGAAAGTTGACTCGGTAAGACTTGTCCCCAGACTTCCAAGGCTGAATTTCCTGTTCGCAGCAGCTATACTGAAAATCTGGCCGGGGCCCTCTGGCATCGACATCGTAATATATACGGCACAGACAATTGCTCCTGAAATTAAGATTATTCCCTGGATGGTATCTGTCCACACCACCGCTCTGATGCCTCCCAGCATGGAATAAAAAATGACTGCCAGCCCTGTGACAATTATTATCGTTCTTACATTCCATCCGAACAGCGCATTGAGCGGCAGTGCAAGCAGGAGCAATATTGCACCCGTTCTCATAAGCTGGGTCAGTATGTAGCATAATGATGCATATACCCTGGCCCAGGTGCCGAACCTTGTTTCAAGGAAATAGTATGCCGAAGGATTTCCGATCTTCCTGTAGAGAGGAACAAAGTACCTGACGGCGGCGATAGAAGCCACAGGTATGGAAAGGCTGAAAACAAATGCATTCCAGTTCGTCATATAAGCTTTACCGGGAAGTGCGAGAAAGCTTATGCTGCTGAGATATGTTGCGAAAATCGACATCCCAGCAACCCAGGCAGGGATTTTGCCTCCACCGGTAATAAACTGATCAGATGATCTGTTACGGAAGTAAAAACTTGCCCCGACAATTACATTGCTCAATACCAGAATAATAAACACGATTGCATCGGGAAGGGGAAGCTTCATTGACTGAAATTAAGAGAATCTGTGTCTTGATGACCGGTTAAATTTACAATTAAATATTAGATTTGTATATGCATTATTAAACCTGTAATTAAATCGATTTTAAGATGAACTGTAAGTTCCTTTGCAGGAAGATACTGGTCCTGACGGTTTCGGTAATGGTCTCTTCGGCATTATTGGATGCCCAGAATGAAAATGAAGGCCGGTTACTCGGGAAGGCTGAGCTTTACAAGGCAAAGAAGACAGCATTGGATCATCTCTCTGACCCGGTAGTAATAAAGAAGTTCGGGATCATTTCCGATTCGATATGGAAGTTTGCCGAACTCGGGATGCAGGAATTCAGGTCGTCTGCCATTCTTATAAAGGTTCTTGAGGAAGAAGGATTCAGTGTTGAAAAAGGTGTGGCAGGTATTCCCACATGTTTTGTTGCTGTCTGGGGCAACGGCTCCCCGGTTATCGGTATCCTGGGTGAATATGATGCGCTTCCGATGCTGTCACAGAAACCTCTTGCCCCCGTAAAGGATCCTGTGGTTCCCGGAGGACCCGGTCATGGATGCGGGCATAATACCATGGGTACTGCAGGTGTGGCAGCAGCTGTGGCATTGAAGAGAAGCATGGAGCTTAATAATATAAAAGGGACCATTAAATTCTTCGGTTCACCGGCCGAGGAGACTCTTATCAGCAGGCCTTTTATGGTGAGAGCCGGAGTTTTCGGTGGTGTTGATGCCATTATCGACAATCATGCCTCGTCAGGATTCGGTACAGAATACGGGATTATAGGAAGTGCGGTAATGTCTGTTGTGTTTACTTTCACCGGAAAGACATCCCATGCCGCTGGCTCGCCATGGAGCGGGAGAAGCGCCCTCGATGCGGTTGAACTTATGAATGTTTCAGCAAATTACCTTAGAGAGCATCTTTTCTATACCAACCGTATGCACTATGTCATTACCGAAGGAGGGGAGTCGCCCAATGTGGTTCCTGACAGAGCCTCAGTATGGTATTATGTCAGGAATACTGACGAGAGACTGGAAGATATGTTCAAAAGAGTGGTGGATTGTGCAAAGGGAGCTGCGATAGCCACGGGAACGAACCTTGATACCGTAACCGTGATATCAGCTATACATCAGCGGCACATAAACAGAGGGATGGCTGAGACCATTCAGCGAAATATCGAACTCGTCGGAATGCCTGAATGGACTGAGGAGGAGAATGCTTTCGCAAAATCTCTCCAGAAAGAGCTCGGAGCAAAGGAAACAGGCTATTCAACAAAAGTGAATCCTCTTAAAGATCCTCCATCAGTACAAACGGGTGGCGGCTCATCGGATGTTGGTGAAGTCACGCTCCTGGTTCCAACGGCAACAGTGGGTTTCCCGGTCGGTGTCCCGGGAGCTATAGGGCACCACTGGTCGACCGTCACAGCAGGATTCGGACCCTCTGCCTGGAAAGGACTGGCTGCAGGTGCCAGGGTCATTGCGGCTACAGCCCTCGACCTCCTTACAAAACCAAAGCTTCTACAGGAAATTAAAGACGAATTCAATGCATATTCTGAAAAGCATCCCTATAAATCATTTCTTCCCGAAGGAACTGAACCTCCTCTCGATCTTAACAGAATACTGATGGACAAGTACAGGGATGCTCTGATGGATGAGAAAAATTACCATTAATAGAATTTATTTTGTAAGTTATCCTGGCGAAAGTAATTTAGAATAATCGGTAAGTACGGAACATTTTTCAGGAATATGAAATACGGCTATTTTGATTCATGGACATATGACACTCCCGGTGATGGCAAAACAGGTTTATTGTACAGGATCACCCATCATAACAGATTGTATTTCACTTTAAGATATGCTTCTGTAGTATTCAGGACCAGGAGGGAGGCAATAAAAGGCATTTATGACACGAAAGCATGGGCTGATTCGTCATTTTTTATCTTAAGGTTCATAGAAAAATCAGGAGGCAGATTTCATATCTCAGGGATGGAAAATATCGTGGCATGTGCTTCTCCGGTGGTGTTCATCGGAAATCACATGAGCACCCTTGAGACAATGGTACTGCCCGGATTGATAGCACCCCATCGTGAAGTCACATTTGTGGTCAAGGAGAGCCTTGTACATCATCCACTGTTCGGACATGTAATGAGATCGCGCGATCCTATCGTGGTAGAAAGAACAGATCCGCGAAAGGACTTTGAAGAAGTAATGACAAAAGGCCCTGAACTTCTGGCCAGAGGAGTGTCAATAGTTATTTTTCCCCAGAGTACCAGGAGTGTGGAATTCAAGCCGGAGGAATTTAATTCCCTCGGAGTCAAGCTTGCAAAAAAGGCAGGAGTAAATGTGGTTCCGGTAGCATTAAGGACCGACTTCTGGGGTCAGGGAAAGATCATAAAGGAACTGGGTCCGCTCGACAGTTCAAAACCAATTAATATAAGGTTCGGGGAACCATTTCCTGTGACAGGCAATGGCAAAACGGAAAATCAGCGGATTATTGATTTTATTCAGTCTTCACTTGCTGAATGGAATCAATGATAATTTTAGCGGATGGAGCAGAAGAATGCGGATCCAATTTGTTATGATGACTCTAACTATCACAATTATTGATAATTCATAAACCTGACTATGGGAACACTAGACTGGATCGTCCTTGGGCTCTTTTGTCTCGGATTAATCGGAATAATAATCTGGGTAACTAGAAAGAAAAATGAGACCTCAACTGATTATTTTCTTGCCGGACGCGACGCCACCTGGCTTGTGATCGGCTCCTCCATCTTTGCATCCAATATAGGCTCCGAGCATCTTGTTGGCCTTGCAGGTGCGGGAGCATCAAGCGGAATGGCAATGGCCCACTGGGAGATGCACGGATGGCTTATACTTATTCTTGGCTGGTTCTTTGTTCCCTTTTATGCGAGAAGCGGCGTTTTTACCATGCCGGAGTTTCTTGAAAAACGTTACACGAAAGGTTCAAGAAGCGTTCTTTCGGTTATTTCGCTTGTAAGCTATGTCTTTACAAAGGTTGCCGTTACGGTATATGCAGGAGGTATAGTTTTCAAACAGG
>CAZTDW010000175.1:0-1271 GCA_964611835.1 uncultured Rikenellaceae bacterium
CCTGTTGAATATGCAGTCTTTAAAAATGTTAAAACCTCAGTTTTAGATTTATTATTAAAATATGACCAGGATTCTAAAGCTAAATATACTTTTAATATTGAAGAAGTAACTTGTATCTATGAAAATTCAAGCGATAGTACCCTGACACTAAATACAGATAAATATGGTATTACGGTTACAAAGAATAAGACGAGGAATGAAATATTTGGTGTAAAGCTGTTTTATAGTATTGATGATATTAATTTCAAGGAAATAAAATTTTTAGTTTTTCCCCCTGATACGACAAATATGGAGATTGGCTTTGCCAGAAACGCTATCAGATATTATTTTAATGTCTTTGGTGACAGCATTCACCCAGAAAAATTAATATTCAAAATTGATATTAATGAATATGGCAAATTTCTTGATACACGCGATGGTGAGCAATATAAAACCGTTAAACTAGGAGACCATATTGTTATGGCTGAAAACCTGCGTTACAAAACAGCAGATGGATGTTGGGTAATTAGCAATGATCCAGTTACCAAAAATAAATATGGATATTCATATACTTTTACTAGTGCAAATTCGGTGGCACCTCCCGGATGGCATTTGCCAAGTATTGATGAATGGAAAAGTCTTTTTGAATATGCGGGAGGTGGTTATGAATTTTACGGCGCAATGAAAGAATTACGGTCTGGTGGCGGTACTGGCTTTAACCTGACTCAAGCAGGAACGCACAGCATTTTAGGATTTACTGAAGTTGGAACCGGTGACTTTTTTTGGAGCTCTACTCCTACTTGTTTATTCATGTTGTTTTCAGAATTTAACGGATTTCAGATTCCTTGGCTAAACCAGGAAAACTGTGTGCGAGACGATACGAAAATTGGTTGTAGTGTTAGGTTATTTAAGGATAAATAGTAAAGGATTTATTTCAATAAAAAAGCATGAAACCCTAAAAAAGTGTAACAGTGATAAGGATTTCAGTGCTTTGCGAGGATTTGGTACGCTAATAATGTTGCAAATATGTTGCAACCAGATAGAAACAAAAAAGGAGTCAGGTCTATCTAACTCCTTTTTTGTCTTTGTGATTCCGGGGCGATTCGAACGCCCGACCCACAGCTTAGAAGGCTGTTGCTCTATCCAGCTGAGCTACGGAACCAAAACTATGTCAAAACACCCATGCGACCCATCCCGAAGCCTCGGGATTGCTCTATCCTCCCGATAATTATCGGGATGAGCTACGGAACCAAAACTATGTCAAAACACCCATGCGACCCATCCCGAAGCCT
>CAZTDW010000175.1:1371-8541 GCA_964611835.1 uncultured Rikenellaceae bacterium
CGGGATTGCTCTATCCTCCCGATAATTATCGGGAGGAGCTACGGAACCATAAAATAAATGAACAACTATTTTAAAATCAAAACGGCTGTTGCTCTATTCCCGAAAATCAATCCGCATCAGCGAATATGATTTTCGAGGATCCTCGTTCCCGACAAGTCGGGAACGGGACCAGCTGAGCTACGGAACCGGCCGGGCACAAAAATACATTATTTTTAAATTTCAACAAGCAAAATAAATTCTGTCATTTTTTTTATACCGGCAGATTGGGTCAGGCCAACCGGCAGTATTTTTTGAAGAATATTATCGTTTTGGGTATATAATTTATTGATATACAATATGTATGTTATTGTAAAACAATAAAAAGTGTAATATTTTTCAAGCTTTAATTTGTTTGCTTGATGAAGTTGACCAGCCCTTTCATCTCGATAATGGCCCGCAGACTGGCGGGCAACGGTTCAAAACGAAAAACCTTACCAGCTACTTTAATTTCGCCGGCCTCAGGATTGACTTCAACATCATCGCCCTGCCTGTAAGCTTCCACAGCCTCAAGGTGAACAATGAGCAGAAGACCCTGGTTTATCGACGAACGGTAAAAGATCCTGTTGACGGATTTAACAACCACCGCATGAATCCCAAGATAAGCAAGCCCCACCGAAGGATGCTCCCTTGAGCTACCGCATCCGAAATTCTCTCCTGCCATGATAATATCGCCCTTTGCCACTTCCCTGACGAATAATGGATCAAAATCCTCAAACAAATGTGGTATGATGGATTCCGGATCGGAACTGAGAACGTTGTACGTATATTTCCCGGCAAACATCTGATCAGTATTGAAATTGTCAACATCGGCGTAATTCCAGATTTTACCGGATTTCCTTATCTCTCCGTCCCCGATTCTGCAGGCTTTGCTCTGTTCAGAAACAAACGGATATGTTTTTTCCCAGGCTGTATCAGGCGGAGCAGTTATTACCCCGGCAATTGCCGATGAGGCTACAGTTGCTGGCGAGGCAAGGTATATGCTGGCTTCCTTGTTGCCCATGCGTCCGGCAAAGTTCCGGTTTGCCGTGGAGATCACCGTATGTCCGTTTGCGGGTATCCCCAGGCCGGTACCCAGGCATGGCCCGCATGACGGGGTAAGGATATTGGCTCCCGATTCAACCAGGTCACTGATCAACCCTTCATTGATTGCCTGGAGGTAGATCCTGTCTGAAGCAGGTATCACATTGAGCTGAAATCCGGATTTGATCTTCTTCCCTTTCAGTATACCGGCGGCTACCCTCAGATCTTCTATCCGGCCGTTTGTGCATGTCCCGATAAGCCCTTCATGCACAACTGTACCGGCAACCTGATACACTGACCTGATATTGTCAACGTGATGGGGAGCTGCAACAACCGGCACTATCTCGTTAAGGTCTATTGTTATTTCCTTAACATACCCAGCACCTTCATCAGCCCATACCCCTTTTGATTCAACATTTCTCTCCGCAAGGAATTGCCGAAGGGTGTCATCATAAGGGAATACGGCATTCTTTGCACCCATTTCTGAAGCAAGGTTGGCCATTGTCATCCTGTCAGATATTGAAAGGCAATCCACACCATTCCCATGATATTCGACCGACAGATAATTTGCCCCGTCTGACCCGATCATCCCTATGATCCACAGAGCCAGATCCTTGGCAGATACATTCCCTTTCAGGCGGCCGGTGAGGGTTATTTTCAGGGAATCAGGCACCCTGAACCATGTTTCCCCCTTCTTCCACAGGCATGCAGCCTCGGTGCGGTCAATACCTGCTGCAAATCCATTGAAGGCCCCGGCGGTAGAAGTGTGGCTGTCGCTGCCGGTGATCAGCATTCCCGGCAAAGCATGGTACGACATTATCTGGTGGCATATTCCCCTGCCCGCATCATAGAATTTGCTGATACCCTGTTCCGCCACAATATTTCTTATATCCTGGTATTGTGTTGCGAGCTTTGCATCTGCAGGAGGGGCATTGTGATCAAGGACCACAAGAAGCTGGCCGGGAAATGCAACCCTGGTACCTCCCATTTTCAGGAAAGTCTTGTAAATGCTTGCTGTATTATCATGAGTGAGAACAATATCCGGCTTTGCAAACACTATGGCTCCTGCATTTGCACCTAATATCTTCTCTGCAAAGGTTAATGGTTTCATCATATAATAGTTTGATTTTAATGGTATGATAGCCTGTCCCGCGACAGCGGGAGAACCTCCATGCAGTTGATTATTATATTATTTTGTTTGTGAATGCAAATACATGGAGGTTTCATGTTTTTGTTTTTTGAGAATTCTTAAATAACCTGATTCTTCAGCAGCCCGCCGTTTCTGTATATCTCAAGTTGCACATCTGAAAAAGGCTGTGCATCGGTGCTTTTCCCGTTATCAAGATCAAGTATTTTGCCACTGATAAAGTCAATTCTTATCCTGTGTCCGGTTTCCAGAGAAAGGTCAGTGACGGACTTGCATATAAGTACCGGAAGTGCCGCATTTATTGCATTCCGTTCGTATATGGCACCAAATGATTCGGCAACAATAGCCTTTATGCCGAGGGCAATAAAGCAGTCTACTGCCTGTTGCCGTGAGCTTCCGGATCCGAAATTTTTGCCTGTAACTATAATATCGCCTGGAGCCGCTTTTTGTGCAAAACCGGTGAATCCTTCGAGATTGTCGAATGCATAGCGTCCCATTTCCTTCAGATCAGTGATGGCCAGGTATCTGTTGTGGAAAATCATATCGGTATCGATATTATCCCGTTCGATGAACCATATCCTGCCCTCTATTATAGTCGAAGCTTCAGGCCTTTCCTCCTTTCTGCCTTCAGTTTCAGTCAAAAGGCGTGTTTTGCCTGATGGACTGAATTCTGCAGGTTTCCCCGGGATATTTTCCGGAGTGGTTATATAACCCGCAATGGCAGAAGCTGCAACTACTTCCGGGGATGCCAGATATACGCTGCCTTTTCCCTGCTTGCCGGGAAAGTTCCTGTTACCGGTGCTTATTGTCACTTCTCCGGGGCCATTTTGTCCGACCTGTCCTGCAGCGCAACCCGCACAACCGGCATTTGAGATCAGTGCTCCTGCAGTTTTAAGGACATCGAGTAATCCGGTCTTAAGGCATTCATTCCAGATAGCATCAGTGGCGGGAACGATTTTAAGCACCACTCCCGGAGCTGTCTTCTTTCCCTTAAGTATTTGTGCAGCCTTGATGAGATCGCTGATCCTGCCGTTGGTACAGCTCCCGATAAATGCCGAATCGATCTTCTGACCCTCAACCTCAGTTACTGTAACTGTGTCGTGAGGCTTTCCGGGCCGGGATACCATTGGCTTAAAACCTGCTACATTTATGTCGTAAGTTTCAAGGTATTTCGCACCTGCATCGGCAAACACCGGTTCAAATGACATTTTTGCACGTTGAGAGCAATATTCAATGATTTCATCAGAAGGCGGGAACAGAATTGTTATTGCACCCATCTCCGTGGCCATCGATGAAATGGTTATCCTTTCGTCGAGAGTTAACTTATCAGCTGGTTCGCCATAGATCTCGACCGAATATCCAAGGAGGGTGTTTGCTCCGAAAATCTTCAGGAGATTCAGTACGATATCTTTCGCACTCACCGCAGCAGGAATGTCCCCGTTCAGGTTGATTCTCACCGACTCAGGTACTTTAAACCAGATCCGTCCTTTGTTCCATGATGCAGCAATGTCCATGTCACCCATCCCCTGTCCGAAGGCACCCACTGCTCCTAGTATGTTTGCGTGTGAATCTGTTGATACGGCTGTTGCGCCCGGCCATATAAGTCCCTCATCAATCAGAATGTGTGTCCCGATACCGGCATTGATATCGAACACCTTAATGTTGTTTTCCCGGGCGAACATTCTGCATACGTGCTGGTTTACTGCATATTTCTGGTCTGAGCCGGTAGGATTGCAGTCGAATGTAAAAAAGGTTTTGTCCGGATCATCTATCTTAAGTCCGTTGTCGGTTATATGTTTTATTACGTTTGCTCCTCCAAAATCGCGTGCAACCCTGGTGTCAATTTCTATATCGACAATATCTCCGGGTTTTACGATATTGTATTTTGAATGCAAAGACAATATTTTCTCAATCAGGGTCATGTCCATATTTATTTTTTATTAAGTATCTAGAGATCAGGTGCCCGGATGGCTATCTGAATTGTGCCCTGTAGTTTCTGGGCGACATTCCTTCAATCTTTTTGAAAAGCTTGTTGAAGTTTGATATGGTATTAAATCCGCACCCTGCGGAGATATCGGAGATCTGGTATTCTGTTTCCCTCAGCAGATGGCATGCTTTATTCATTCTGACACTGTTCAGATATTCAACGAATCCTGCACCGCAGTTTTTTTTGAAGAACCTGCTGAATGAGAAGGGACTCATATGTGCTACCTTCGATATTCTTGCAAGTGAAATTGGTTTCGAGAAATTTTCCCTTATGTAATTATAAACGGAAGTCATAGTTTTATTTCCCTGCTCGTCGTATGATTGTTTATAATTTTCGGAGCACAAATATTTCTTATGTTTTGATGCGCATAATATCTCCAGCAGGTGAAAAAGTTCTATTATTTTATCTATCCCTTTCCTGTTCATCATGTTTATCATGTGGACTTCTGCTTTTTTTGCATCTTCAGGTGAAAAAGCGATTCCTCTTTCCGATCCGGCCAGCAGTTCCTTTATCTCCCTCATCTCATGCTGTGAAAGAAGTGAATCCCCAAGCGAGGATAGTTTGAAATGCAGCATTATTCCAGGAGGATCACCGACAGATGAATCAGCCCTGTAATAATTCCAGCAATGCGGAACATTTCCCGCGATCATTACCATGTCGTAGTAATCAAACAGCTCAACACTGTCGCCCACAATGCGTGTCCCGTTGCTTTTTGTATTAAGCACGATCTCATATTCAGGGTGAAAATGCCAGAATCCACATGATTCTGAAACATATTCGGCCATGAATCCTCCGCTGTCGTCGAAAGATATTTTATCCAGAACCGCAACCATAGATCAAGATACCATACAGGAAAAGAAGATACTAATCAAATATAAACAATATTTTGGGAGGAGTTCTCAAAAAATGGTATTATAATTTTTGGTTTTAATTTGATATTTAAATGATTTTATTATAAATTTGTTGCAAGCTCATGCTATTGGTATAAGAGGAAAAGGTAAGGGCCGGAATTGAAAATCATCAGGATTGTATTGCAGACATTGACTTTCACATCTGGAACCTGATGATAGACGCCAGTTTACTAGGGTTCCGTCCTTTTATCAGACAGTAGACACGGGAATTATCTCATTAATAAAACCCGCTCCCTGATTTTCAAGGCCGCCCTTCCTCCTCTTATTTTTTTTTGCCACTCCTTTAAAATTATCCACCTTAGCTATTTTAGGACCAAATATCCATTGCGATGATCGATTCGTTGAAATCCTTTAATGCCCGATATGGCGGATCAGTAAAAAAATTATCTTTGACCTGCATTAGCTACCCGGATCACAGATACTTTTCAGTTGGGAAAAAATAATGAAGACTTATATAAGAAGAAGGGAGGAGAATGATCATCTGATCGTATTCTACGGAGACTGGGGCACAGATGATAATCTCTTCACTCCATTGTGCAACAATGATTTTGATTCCATAATTTTTTATAATTATTCTGCAAATGAGGCTCTTATCCTGCCCGAAAAAAAATCCTACAAGTCTGTTGCATTGATAGGATGGTCGCTTGGTGTCTGGGCAGCCGAATACCTTTTCCAAAAAACAGGTATTACTCCCGATATTACAATAGCAGTAAACGGAACCCCGGTGCCGGCAGATGAAAACTATGGCATTCCCCACAGAATTTTTGAAGGGACCTTAAACAACATCAGCGACAAGGCAATGAACAAGTTCTATCTGAGAATGTTCGGTGATAAAACGACCTTTATTAAATTCAGGGACCGGCTGCCAAAGCGCAGCATAAAATCACTTCAGGATGAGTTAAGATGGCTCTATAACCGGACAATGGAACAGACTGAACCCGGTTTCAGGTGGGATTATATTGTTACCAGCCGTGAGAACAGAGTCTATCCCGTAAAAAACATGAACGGATACTGGGAAAAGAGAAAAAACACAACACAGATCGTTGTTCCTCTTCCTCATTATATTTTCCATGAATGGCCCTCATTCAGGGATTTTGTGCAATTCGTTAAGAACTTCCGGACAGAGGGCAATTCTCACTGAATTATATTTTCCTGCGATATATCATAGATCCTTGACCAGGATGTTCATATCAGATTTTGAAATGATCTTTTCGAATTTGTCAAGCATCATCGTGACCTTGCCGTATTCCTTGTTTTTTACGGTTATCTGATTTGCAGTACCTCTTTTATCCAGTTTGGTCAGGATGAAGCTTACCGTAAGCTTGTTTATATCAAGTGCCGGCTGGAAGAATCTTTCTGAATGGTCGTTTCTCTGGATAACTGAAACGAGCTCGACATTGCTCAGATCCTGAAGAATATCACGTACGAGCCTGACTGGCAATTTCAGGTCGGCTGCAATGGTTTCCGCGCTCACAGGTCTGTCTCCTTCTGAAAAATTCCTGATTATCAGATGCATTATCATCAATGAAAGCGCTCTTTTCTGGTAGTTGCTGACATGCAGAGCCTCCGATTCAAATTCGTACCTCGACAGGTTCTGGTTGGCAAATGACAGTTCAGCACCAAGAAGGACTATGATCCAGCTTGACTGCAGCCACAGTATGAACAGTGGTATTGCCGCAAAGCTGCCATAAATTGAGCTGAGCTTGGAAATCCCAAACTGCAGATCGATATACAGCCACTGAAGAAGCTGCAGAAAAGTACCTGCAATTATTCCCGAAACCAGGGCAGGAACAAATTTCACGTTTGTATTGGGGATAATTATAAATAATGCTGTAAGGGCCATCCAGGCCAGCAGGTAGGGAATGAATCTCACCAGAAAGCTTATTACCGGCTTGAAAAAGTCAAGGATTGAAGATTTTGCAATGAAGTCTGACAATTCAGTGCTTATGAAGACTGTAATACTGCTTGAGAGGATCAGGATAACAGGGGCGATCAGCATTATTGTGAGGTAATCGGTAAACTTCCTGTACCATGGTCTTGAAGATGCAACCTGCCAGATATGAAGA
>CAZTDW010000176.1:0-1558 GCA_964611835.1 uncultured Rikenellaceae bacterium
CAAATGCTTATGAGAACAAATCAAGAATCTAAATTATTAATCGGATAACAGTGATTAATTATCAAATTTACACCTTGTTTAGACCAAAGTCAATTTTCTTTCGGTTTGGGAGAGGGTTATAGGAAGGATTGTTATAAGAGAGGTATAAACGGCAACCGACCTTTGTTTAAAAATAAATGGATGCCAACAGAGTTTATCCATGTTTGATTTTCTTCAAAATCCGTCCTTCTTTGACCACTTCAGATGGAGGTCTGAAAATGGAATTGAATATCAAGACCCCAAATCATACAATTTCAAATGTATTGTTTAGTAAATAATTGGGAAAAATAAATTTGACATGTGTTGTATTGTGTCGTAATTTTAATAAACAGTTAACTACTAATTCTTTAATTATTAAAATTGGCAATCATGAAAAAGTATGTTTTGACAATTATTCCGATTATTTTATTAGCCGCCACTTCCTGTCAGCAATCAAAACAAATCGACCCAACTTCGGAAGAGTACCAAGCGAAAGTAAAAGAAGAAATTGCCCAACTTGACAAGCTATATTATGAAGCGTGGAAAAACGAGGACCTTGAAACCTGCTTATCTATGCTCGACGAAGGATTTATTAACATGTTCTATTTTGACATGTCAATGTCAAAAGAAGAGTGTTCTGATGGTTTTGCAGATGTATTCGATACCTACTCAATTGAAGATGTCGAATACGAAAGTGTTGAAGTGATAGCTGATAAGAATTATGCCATTGAAACCTTGCTTTTTCAACAGAAATGGATTACCAATGACAAAAAGGATACGACTTTGTTTGACATACGTTCAATAACTGTTTTTAAAAAACAAGAAGACAGTAGCTGGAAATGGTTTCGGCATTATGCTCAATTTCCCCAATAGAATACTAACTCAAGTAATAAATATATTACGGCCACCCAATAGGCCAATATTAATCATGTCCGCTTCCCTTTTTAACTGAATTATTACCACATCAATACATATTTGGGGATGCACTTTTTGGTAGAGTAATAACTCTACATATTTTCCTAGTCAAGTATATCTCGTTTTCACCAAAATACTGGCACCCAGACAACATACATCTTTGGTCTTGTAAATGTCTGATTTTGTCAGAAATCCGTCCATCTATGACCTATTCAAGAAGAGGTTTGAAAAAATTTAAAACATTCCAGAAGATAACCTCTAACAATTTAAGATGTAGATTTAGTAATTATGTGTTGAAAAAGAATTGACTTTGGTTTTTCCATATAGTAACTTGTGTATTTATGGGAAATCCGGCGTTTTAGAACATTCTAAACCGGGAAAAGTGAGCGTTTTGTAAGTAAATATAATATATAACAGGGTTGCATTGATATTGTGTTGTTTACAATCCGGGTTATGGTACTCAATCATTTCCCTGAATGGCTTGTACTGATGTATTTACAATTACCCATATTAGAAATAATAAGGTAGTTGCAGAATATACATTTACCCGTGAAAAAGATGATTAGCTGTCTTTAATTCAGTAGTTCATAATTTAATTTAAATACTCTGAGGCTTGATGTTATTC
>CAZTDW010000176.1:1568-8453 GCA_964611835.1 uncultured Rikenellaceae bacterium
GGGTGACTCAGATTTATTTGACTTCGGCTTTTCGGTGGTGTAACTTTATTCAATATTGTTGACTAACAGATATTTTGGTTATATGCATTCACTAAAATCCAATGCAATGAAGAAGTTTTGTTTAACAACAGCAATTGCTGTATTCTTTCTTTTTTGTTTGAACGGAGTACAGGCACAAAATGTAACCACAAATCTTGACCAACTTAAATTAAACCAATTCTTTGTGGGAATCTGGAAAGCAGAAATAGGTAAGGACACGATTGATTTATGGGAGGTTCTACAATATGGGAATCCATCTGTAAGCGTTGGCTACCGTGTGGTTAAGGATAAAAAATCATTCACTTTTGCAGAGAATTGGATTTATTCTTCCAAGGATGAAAATTTCAAGGGTTTTATTGTTTGGGCCAATGGTGGTTATGGCACATGGATTGCTAAATTCACTTCTGAAAAGAAGTGGAGTGGGAATATTGTTAAGAACCTAAATCCTGAAGCAATCATAGGAAAATTTGAAATAACATTTGCTACACCAACAAATTTTACATTGGTATACTTTAATGCTGAAGGTGTAAAAGAAAGTGAGGTTAAAATGGTTAAAGTTAAATAATTGTTTATACCTGTTGTATAAAATAATAATGCTCTGAACTTTAATGTTGCTGAGCATTTTTATTGGATGATGACCCTCTCCATGTTTATCAGATATCGCTCTTGTCGGGAAAGTAATATTTCCAACTCCCTTTTTCGGACAAATAACCCCATTTTCATTCAAAACCTGGCCCGAAACTGGCACCAACAAAAAACCAACCACTCGAAATCCTTGTAAGTAGTTGGTTTTCAATGTGGACTAACTGGGATCGAACCAGCGCCCCCCTGATTATGAGTGAGATAAAACCCTGATATCCAGGTTGTTCTGATTTGTACAGGTCTTCATTATCATTCATTTACGATTTTCGGATTTTATGGTTTTTCACTGGTTTTCATAAAACCTGGCCGTTTCCCTGGCACCTTTTTATAACCATTTTCGTCCTTCATAATATTGGGGCATTTATTCCAAAAGTGCTGTCAGGATCAAGCCCTTCAAGGTAGTGTTCTGTAATGACTACATTGCTATGACCCAACATCTGACTTATCTTTTCACGAGGGACATTATTCCGGTCAAGTGAACTGGCGTAGCAATCTCTGGCACTCCCAAGAGTCAAAGGGCGTGAGAGCTTTAATTCTTCTTTTATGTCTTTGAGTTTCTGATTCAGTTGCTGCTTTATTTTATGATTCCTGTTCTTAAACGTATTCTCATAATAACCCTCAGTCAACAGACCTAATAGGAATAAACTACTTTCATCTCCAACTTTTGATATGGAGTCTTTTATTTTATCAGTTAAAGGAACAATAATCTGTTTCTTATTGTTTCTTCTTGTGGATTCTGTCTTCTTGCGTGTAAAGAATATAAACTCACCATCAATCTGTTTCCATTTCATCCGAAGCAGATCAGCGAAATTCGCTCCGTTGCAGCGATACAGGAGCACCCAAACGTCTCGTGCGAACCTGTGCTCTTCAGATTTTAAATTCATTTAGATCAATTATGGATTGAATTTCATGTTTTTTTAATACGGGTTTTGAGGGGAAATACCCTGAAACTGTAAAACCACCCGGCCCGAAAGGATATTGATATTCCCCTGGAATTACCTTGACGTAATGTGTAAAGTAATTGATAATAGTCCTCAGGTTTCTCATGTGGTGATCTATAGTGGCCTGAGAGCGATCCTTGTCAATTTCGGTCTTTTCAAATTTCTTCAGAAAGCTGACAGTAACATCTCCGACACTTGCGCCAGACTTGAAAGCCTCAAACCTGTTTCTTGTATACCTTAATGAATCAATTGTTGTGGGTTTGATATTCTCTTTATTCTGGATATAATAATCAAAAAGTTCAGAAAGAAACAAGGACTTTGGTTTGTCTTTATCCGTTTCCCAGAAACGCTGCCTGAATGTGTCTTTATTAAATGGGTTCAGTTCGGAGAAAATCTTTTCACATTTTGCGATATAACCATTACAAGTTTCCAGAAACTTTCGACTCTCTTCGTCTTTGACCTTATTGTTAAACACTTTGTCATACTGACTTACTGTCATTTTTTGTATGTTGATGTACATTACATCATTCACATTTACCATCCTGACGGCAAGATTGTATTTACCACCTTTAAGCTTTTTTCTTTTGTCCAGCACAACGTTAAATGTTGCCATACATTTATTTTTAAACTTTTGGAAGCTCAGGAAGGTTCTCTCCCATCCTGCCTCCATTTATCACCCAGTTGTCGATCTGATTTCTCTCGAACAGGGTTCTGGTTCCCAGCTTAATATGTGGGATTTGATTAAGGCTGACCTTTTTGCAGACATAACTCTCTGACATATGTATATAATTCGTCAACTCCTGAACATCTAAAAATTTCTTTTCTTCCATTTTTACAGATTTATTGACTTTTATACCCTTTCACACCGGGTAATAAAAATATAAGGAAAAAAATCCGTAAAACAAAATTTCAAATCAGAAAAATGGGGCCAAAATAGAAATTTATTGAATAGGAACGATAGATTTGGTAAGGATCTTAGAATTCAGCTACAGATTTTTAAGAAGGAAAAGTTAATGAATTTCAATATATACACCAGGACCAATTTTAGGATAGTTTTTAGTAAAGATCCTATCCGGATAATAATTCCTCTTGTTGAAAGATATAATTGTCCCAGATGCAACCAGAATTGTTCAGGAAGGATATTGAACCTCACCAGATTTCTGCAAAGGTTAAGAGATTCAAAGAAATAATATAATGCCTTAGAGAAAACAAATAAAATCTTTCAAGAAGCTACTTTATTGTCCAGGTTTAAAAAGATCAAACCTAATCCCGTTCAGGACCTCGAACAGACAAAAGTTGCAACCTTTTTGATTTTATCTGGCAAAAACTTAACTAGCATATAGGATTAAACATCAGATTTCAAGCCTGATCGAAGGATATAATTATGACATCTTTTTCGGTTACCGCCAGAAAGATAACAAGTAGAGGTCATGATAGGTCTCCTCTTTAAAAGTAGAACATTCAACTCAGATCACTTCTAGAAATACTTTGTCTTAAATGACAGAGCCACATTAACCAGGAGAATTAAAACAGGCACTTCAACCAACGGGCCAATTACCGTAGCAAACGCAGCCTGTGAATTAATACCGAATACCGCAACAGCAACAGCGATTGCAAGTTCAAAATCATTACTTCCGGCAGTGAATGCCATTGTAGTGGATTTTTCATAACCATGTCCCATCCATTTTGCAATAAAGAATGTTGAGAAAAACATAAGTGCAAAATAGATTGTGTACGGAATAGCTACCCTGAGAACATCCAGCGGTAATTTTATGATGTTTTCGCCTTTGAGGGAGAACATGACAAATATTGTAAAAAGCAAAGCGATTGGTGTCAGCCACGATATTTTAGCGATAAACCAGCCATAATACCATTCGTCCCCGGCAAACTTCCTGAGCAGAGTATTAGTAATCAAACCCGCTATAAATGGAATACCGAGGTAAATCAGCACAGTAACAGCTATCTCTGAAATTGATACTTTGACGACTGATCCGCTAAGACCGAATAAAGGAGGGAGAAGTGTTATAAAAACATATGCATAAACTGAATAGAGGAACACCTGGAACAGGGCATTGAATGCAACCAGGCCTGCAGCCAGCTCAGTGTCACCTTTTGCCAGATCGTTCCATACAAGCACCATGGCAATACAGCGGGCAAGTCCGACAAGAATGACTCCGACCATCAGACCAGGATGGTTTTGCAGGAACAGAATTGCAAGAAGGAACATTACGATTGGCCCGATAATCCAGTTCATTGATAATGACAGACCTAACAATTTAAGATTTTTAAATACCAGTGGGAGCTTCTCGTACCTTACTTTTGCCAGCGGGGGGTACATCATGAGAATAAGACCAATGGCGATCGGAATATTGGTAGTCCCTGAGCTTAATGAATTCCAGAAACCTGAGATACCAGGCATGAAATAGCCTATCAATACTCCTGCAATCATAACTAGGAATATCCAGAGTGTCAGATACCTGTCAAAGAAAGATAGCTGTTTTGTTGTTCCCATTTTATTGAATAATTAAGAGTTAGCATATACCACCACAACTACACCCGGCAGGTCTTTCAGCAGTTACCGTTATACTGTAAATGCCTTTTTCGCCTGGATGGAACGAATTAATCTCAAAATCATCATAATACTCTGATAGTATTGATTCCGGTAAGACAATCTCCTTCTGCTTATGTACTTTCACATTTCTGAATCCGGAATTTTCTATATAACCCAGATATTGTGAAATTTCGCTTGCCCCGGATACGCATCCTACATACATCTCAGCATCTTTCTGAAGTTTTTCGGGCAGATTACCCTTAACAACAACATCAGAGACACAAAAATGAGCACCTGGTTTTAGTACCCTGAATATTTCTTTGAAAGCTTTGGATTTATCGGGGACAAGGTTCAGTACACAATTGGAGATAACAACGTCAAATAATTTATCTCCAAACGGCATTGCTTCAATATCTCCCATTACGAATTCAACGTTGCCGTAATTAAGCTTTGTGCAGTTTTCCCGGGCTTTTACCACCATCTGTTCTGTAAGGTCGAGACCTGTCACTTTTCCGGATTCACCAACTAATGCCCTTGCAACAAAACAGTCATTCCCCGCACCACTTCCAAGATCAAGAACGTGGTCTCCTTTTTTTATCCCGGCATAATCGGTTGGAATTCCACAACCAAGACTCAGATCAGCCTCGGGATTGTAACCTTCCCTGTTGCCATAACTATCACTGAATGTGGTCAGATCAGAACCGTCACCACAGCATGATGTTCCGCAGCAGGATGATTTTTCTCCATTACTTTGCTCTGCTATCTTTCCATATTTCTCCTTTACCAATTCTTTTACATCTTTCATAAAATTAAATTGTTATTTTTTAATACTGGTTCTGTAAAACTTCTCAAATTCTGTCCTGATTTCATCTCTCACCCGGCGGAATTCACTCATTATGAATTCTTCTGAACCCGTGGCATTTGACGGATCCTCGAAACCTATATGCAATCTGTGTTTCACTTTGCCCATGAACAGCGGGCATGTTTCATTTGCATGATCACATACTGTTATTACATAATCCCATTCTTCTCCAAGGTATTGGTCGACCAACCTGGGAGTATGGTGGCTTATATCAATTCCGACTTCCTTCATCACGATTACTGCCCTTTGATTTATCTGTAAGGCCGGTTCTGTACCAGCTGAACGGACAGTGATTTTATTGTTGAAACTTTGCAGGAAACCATGAGCTATCTGGCTGCGGCAACTATTTCCCGTGCACAGTATAAGTATTTTTATTTTTTTCATCCTGTCTCTTATCTGTTCAATTTGATATGCGACTTGTTATTGCAAATATAAAAACATTTCGTATTTTTGCGTAAAACAGAAATAAAATTCTTTGATGATGGCACGCAAGATTGAATTACCTAAGGAGGTTATAGAGATTGCCCGCATTTCAAAAGCCCTGAGTCATCCGGTGCGAGTCTACACTCTTCAGAAGCTGGCCAAGATGAACTCCTGTTGTTATAGCGGAGATCTGGTAGAGGAAGTACCTATTGCACGGTCGACTCTTTCAGAACATCTGAAAGAACTGAAATATGCCGGTTTGATCCAGGGAGAAATCAATCCTCCTTATATAAAATATTGTATTAACAGGGAAAACTGGGAAAAGGCCAAAAAGCTGCTTGAAGATTTTCTGAATGAAAACGACCCTGCAAACATAATGTGTGAAAGTTCAGAAACTTTTACAAAATGACCCCGGCATGAAGAACCTTAAAATGTTAAAATTATGGATATAAAAATTCTGGGACCAGGATGTCCCAAATGTAAAACGCTTGAAAAAGTTACCCGTGAGGCAGTTGCCGAAGCCGGAATCGATGCAACCATTGACAAGGTTGAAGATATAGTAAAGATAATGGAATACAGGGTAATGCATACACCAGGATTGGTTATTAACGGTAAAGTAGTACTCAGTGGACGGGTACCAACTGTCAATCAGGTAAAAGAAATACTCATTAAAAATCAATAAAACAGAAACTATGAAAACTTTCAGGTTATTTATTGCATTATTATTATTTGCCCCGATTTTTGCTTGTACTGCACAATCATCTGATAAACCGGTAAAAACTTCCAACAATAATTCAGATAAGATCGAGGCTTACTATTTTCACTTTACTGCCCGTTGTACTACATGCAAAACAATTGAATCCAGCGCTAAAGAAAATCTTGAAACTCTGTATCCAAACCAGTTTAAGCAGGGATTAATAACGTTTCAGTCAATTAACCTTGAAGAAGCTGGCAATAAACCTCTAGCAGAGAGACTTGGTGTTTCAGGGCAGACCCTGCTTATCGTAAAAGGTGATAAGAAAATCAATCTCACCAACGAGGGTTTTATGTACGCAGTTGTCAAACCCGAGAAATTCAAAGAGATAATCAACGAAAAAGTTGATGGTCTTATGGCCCAATAACCGTATGGAATTTCTGACGAATTTATTGGAAAACAGCTCAATGCCGTGGCTAACGGCATTGCTGCTGGGGTTAATGACTGCAATAAGTCCCTGTCCCCTCGCCACAAACATAACGGCAATCGGATTTATAAGTAAAGACATTGAGAACCGCAACAGGGTATTCATTAATGGCCTGGTCTATACTCTTGGCAGGGCAATCACGTATACCGGAATAGCATTAATAATCTACTTTGGTGCTGATCAGCTGAAGTTTGGTGGATTCTTTCAACGTTATGGAGAGAAGATTGTCGGCCCGTTGCTGATCAT
>CAZTDW010000177.1:0-8445 GCA_964611835.1 uncultured Rikenellaceae bacterium
AACTCAAAGCCTTCGAAAAATGAAAAAGAGAATTCTCAGGATCAGCTTCAGTGTTCTTGCTTTGTCTGTTGTTATTTTAATTACCGGATGTTCGGTACACGAAAAGCCTGTCCTTTCAGAGAGCACATCACTCACCGGCGACTGGAAAATGCTGGCATCGGATAAACTGGCAGATAATACCGGAGAGCAGATTTCTTCAGGAGACTTTAATGACAGTGACTGGCATATGGCTTCGGTCCCGGGAACAGTTTTGGGCAGTCTGGCTGTCTTCAATGTAATAGAAGATCCTGGATTTGGGATAAATATGCAGAAAATCGATCCTTCACAATTCAGGCAACCCTGGTGGTTCAGAACTAATTTCAGCCTGTCGGATGAAGATCTTGGGAAAAATGTATCACTACGCTTCAACGGGATCAATTACAGAGCCGACTTATGGGTAAATGGAAGAAAAATCGCTGACAATGAGGAATTTGCCGGAACATACAGAATGTTCACATTCAGTATCGATGATTGCAAAAAGACTGGAAAGAACACAATAGCGCTGAAGATATGGCCATTTGCCGATGGTGAATATTCAATGGGTTTTGTGGACTGGAATCCGCTCCCTCTTGACAGGAATATGGGAATTTTCAGGGAGGTTTACCTTGAAACTAATGAGGGGATAAAAATCAGAAGTCCTTTCGTATATTCAAAAGTAAATGAGGAAAACAATGCAGATCTGTTCATTAAGGCAGAACTGATCAACAGCACCGGCAAGGAGGTAAAGGGAATCCTCAGGATGAATTACGAGCTCGGAATGGTTGAAAAGGAAGTTGTCCTGAAGCCCGGAGAAATACAATCCTGTCATTTTGACCCTTCTGAATTCTCACAGCTCAGTGTAACAGATGCAGAATTATGGTGGCCGAATGGTATGGGCAATCCAAGGCTATATAATCTGAAGGCAGAATTTATTGCAGGAAGGAAAATCCTTGACAGGGTAGAAAAGAAATACGGGATCAGGGAAATAAGAAGCCACCTTAATGCTGACGGTGACCGGGTTTTTGAAGTTAATGGGAAATTTGTGCTGATTAAAGGAGGAGGATGGACAGATGATGTTTTTCTCAGGGATACAAGAAAATCCGTTGAAGCACAGCTGAAATATGTCAGGCATATGAATCTAAACTGTATCAGGTGTGAAGGATTCTGGGGCAAGGATGAAACGCTTTATGACCTGTGCGATGAATACGGGATACTGGTTATGGTGGGATGGAGCTGTCAGTGGGAATGGGAGGATTATCTTCTCAAGCCTTGCGATGAAAAATACGGTGGTGCCGTTAGCATTGAGGACATTGATCATATTGCAGCTTACTGGAAAGACCAGATGCTCTGGTTGCGTAATCATCCCAGCATCTTCATATGGATGCTTGGCAGCGACAAGCTTCCTGCTCCCGGGCTTGAAAAGAAATACGTAAGCCTGTTTGAAGCCTATGATCCTTCCCGCCCATATGCAACATCTGCAAAGGGAGCATCAAAACCCAATAAATATATAAATCCCGAAGTTGCACTGGTGAGCGATATAAGCGGTCCGACAGGAATGAAAATGCTGGGCCCCTATGCATTTACACCTCCCGTTTACTGGCATACCGACACTATCCTGGGAGGAGCCTGGGGGTTCAATACCGAAACCTGTCCGGGAGAAAGCGTGCCCCCGGCTTCTTCATTGAGACGGATGCTGCCTGAAGAAAGCCTTTGGCCCATAGATAAGAAATACTGGGAATACCATACCGGAAGAAATCAATTTGCCACACTGGACAGGTTCAGGGACGCACTCCTGAAACGGTATGGGGATTCAAAGAGCCTGGATGAGTTCGCCTTTATATCGCAGGTAAGCAATTATGAAGTCATGAGGCCGATGTTTGAGGCATTCATCGCCAACAAACCTGCCAGCACCGGAATAATTCAATGGAAGCTTAACTCTGCCTGGCCTGATCTTATCTGGCAGCTTTATGATACCTATCTTCAACCCAATGGATCTTTCTATACAGTCAGAAAAGCATGCAATCCGGTTCATGCCCTATACAGATATGGTTTCGATGATATCTTTCTGACAAACGAGAGACTGGCGGACGCTGACAGCCTGACGGTTACCATAAGGATCTTTGACCTTGATTCAAAACAGGTATTCAATACGGTGTGGACAGGATCGGCTGAATCGAACAAGTCGAAAATGATATATAAACTACCTGCTCTCAGCGATCTGACTTCAGTCTGGTTTCTTGACCTCAGGGTAACAGATCGTAACGAAAGGGAAATTGATAATAATGTTTACTGGCTGTCGCGGAAAAAGGATATACCCGATTATGAGGCTGCTGCCAGATTGCCGTGGGCATTCTACACTCCCTCGAAGCAATATGCTGATTTCAGGGAATTGGACAGGCTGCCAGCAGCAGAGCTTGAATATGACTATAGTTTTGAAAAGGTTGATAAGACCGGTGTGGTAAAATTGAAAGTTAAAAATCCCTCTGAAACGATCGCATTTTTCCTGTACTTCGACCTGGTTGAAAAAGACACCAGGAATCCCGTGCTTCCTGTTTTCTGGGATGACAATTATATAACACTGTTCCCCGGTGAAGAAAGGGTCTGTGAAGCAGATTATTCCCTGGCCGATACCGGCGGCGGTAAACCTGAACTTGAAGTATCAGGATGGAATGTTGAGAAGGTAATATTGAAATAATATAACTGTGAAGAATATACATATTGAAGAAATGACCGGGAGATATCCCGTATTGGTACCCCTCATGAAACAGATCGAGAGCGCTTCTGACTGCCTTATTTCATGTTACGGAAAGGGTGGCAAGGTGCTTGTATGCGGTAATGGAGGCAGCTGTTCCGATTCGGGCCATATGGTTGCTGAACTGATGAAAGGCTTTACAATGAAACGTAATCTTGGAAGCAGTCTGAGGAACAGCCTGGTAGAAATTGCCGGGAAAAGAGGAGAATATCTGGCAGAGAATCTGCAGCAGGGATTGCCTGCCATTTCACTGGCTGCCCATTCATCCCTGATTACAGCCATTTCAAATGATTCAGATCCCGATGTTATTTTTGCACAGCAGGTTACAGGATATGGAAATCCTGATGATATCCTCTTTGGGATAAGCACCTCGGGGAATGCCAGAAATGTTGTTGATGCCGCAATTGTGGCAAAAGCAAAGGGAATGAAGGTAATCGGTCTTACAGGAAAAACAGGTGGACTCCTGAAGTCTTACTGTGACATTCTGATAAATGTCCCGGAGGAACGGACTCATCTTGTTCAGGAACTGCATCTTCCTGTATATCATACCATTTGTCTTATTGTTGAAGCAGCATTTTTTAAAGTAACTGACTTGTAGATGAAAAAAGAATTTCTGCAGAAGATCCTGAGCGACATCAGCAGGGTCAGGATAGCAGTGATAGGCGATTTCTGCCTTGATGCCTACTGGTTTATTGATGAGTCTGTAAGTGAAATATCAATTGAAACAGGGGAGCCGACCAGACCTGTCCGAGAACAGAGATATTCATTGGGAGGTGCAGGTAATGTTGCAAACAACCTGGTTTCAATGGGTGTCAGGGATGTAAGGGCTTTCGGAGTGACAGGAAAGGATCCTTTCGGTGCGGAGATGGAAAAAATAATGCAGCAGACGGGTATAGAAACCGCAAACCTTATTATTCAGGACAGCTGCTGGCATACACATACCTATTCGAAACCCTATATTGAAGAGCACGAATTAAGCAGAATAGATTTCGGAAATTTTAACAGACTGTCGGAAAGCACTGCAGACAAGCTTATTTCAAACCTGGTTCAGGCAATCCCCGGAGTCGATCTGATACTGGTAAATCAACAGGTCCCTTCAGGAATCCATACAGAATACCTGAGGAGGAAATTGCTGGACGTGATAGGGATGTTCCCTGATAAAATCTTTATGGCTGACAGCCGGAACTTCAATGAATATTATGAGGGTTCAATTCGTAAAATGAATGAGCTTGAGGCAGTCCGGTTGTGCGGATTAAAAAGGGACCCGGAAGATCGGGTTCCGTTTCATGAAGTCAGGAATTCAGCCCTGATGCTTTTTGAAAGATTCAGGAAACCCGTGTTCATTACACGCGGAGACAGGGGATCAATAACAGTGGATGAATCCGGAATTACTGAGATCCCTTCACTGATGATCCTTTCAAAGGTTGACACGGTGGGTGCCGGCGACAGCTATCTTGCAGGGGCGGCAGCTGCCCTTGCATCCGGATACGGTGTGAAGGTGGCAGCCGGGATCGGGACACTGGTTGCAGGGGTAACTGTTCAGAAATTGTTTCAGACCGGGACCGCAAGTCCTGATGAAATACTTGGTATTGGACATGACCCGGATTATGTTTATTCTCCTGACCTAGCAGAAGATATCCGTCAGGCAGAGTATTTCAACGGATCGGAGATTGAGATAATAAACAGAATGCCAGTCAGTCCGCGTATAAAGTGTGCGATTTTTGACCATGATGGTACTGTATCAACCCTTCGTGAAGGCTGGGAACTGATTATGGCCCCGATGATGGTAAGGGCAATCCTTGGTGATAAATTCAATGACACCGATGAAAATGTTTACCGGAAAGTGCAGGCCAGAGTGTGGGATTATATCGACAAAACAACAGGCATACAGACAATTACTCAAATGAGGGGTTTGCCTGCCCTTGTCAGGGAATTTGGATTGGTTCCGGAAAACAGAATACTTGATGGGGTTGAATATAAAAAGATCTATAATGATGAATTGATCGGGATGGTCAGGGAACGCGAAAAGAAATTGAAAAAAAATGAACTGAACAGGGAGGATTTTATGGTAAAAAACGTACTTCCGTTCATAGAGTTTCTGAAAGACAGGGGGATACTTCTCTTTCTCGCCAGCGGCACCGATGCAGAGGATGTCAGGAATGAAGCATATACACTCGGATACGGGCATTTTTTTGGTGAACACATTTACGGAGCTGATAATTCCATGGAAGGAGAAGCAAAGAAAAGGGTTCTTGACAAGATCCTGGATAATATTGGTGAATCAGAGGCTGATTCGATTGTCACTTTTGGCGACGGCCCGGTCGAAATAAGGGAGACACGAAAGAGGGGAGGAATTACTGTGGGTGTTGCAAGTAATGAGATAAGACGGTTTGGACTGAATGAGAAAAAGAGGGAAAGGCTCGTAAAAGCCGGAGCAGATATCATCATCCCCGATTTCTCACAATCTTCTTTTTTGTCGAACCTTTTAAATATCAGTTAAATATATGCCGTATTCAAAATTCGACAGGAACAGGCTTGTATTCAGTAAGCTGAATCAAAGGAAAAACAGGATATTCATTGAAAAGGATCAGGTTAACGTATCACATGTTCCGCAAAAGCTCATGTCATCAGATATTCTTATTATAGAACAAACTGCTGAAAGGATCCGGGAGGCGAAAAAGAAAAAAAGTTCAGTAATACTGGCTTTCGGTGCACATGCAATAAAAAACGGATTATCTCCGGTGATAATATCCCTGATGGAAAAAGGATGTATTACCCACCTTGCAACAAATGGTGCGGGAATTATCCATGACTGGGAATTTGCATTTCAGGGAAAATCAAGTGAGGATGTACGTGAAAACATTGAACAGGGTAAGTTCGGTCTTTGGGAAGAAACGGGATTTTATTTAAACCTGGCACTGAACATAGGCTCATTCAACGACATGGGTTATGGTGAATCCGTGGGTAGCATGATATCGGAAGAGGGACTTGAAATCCCCGATGTATCAGAGCTTCATAATATTGCCATTCTTAACCTGAGATCAAATCCGGACCTTTCGGCTGCATCGGCCAGCCTTGCAGGTATCATTGACCGGTTTGACATCAGGCCCGGATTCATGAAAATTCCACATCCTTACAGGAAATACTCGGTACAGTCAAAGGCATTTGAATCAGGTATACCCTTTACCGGACATCCGATGATCGGACATGATATTATCTATTGTCATCCTATGTGCAGCGGTCCGGCACTCGGAAGGACAGCAATGAATGATTTTCTCTGTTTTGCCGAAAGCATTGGCAATCTGAACGGAGGAGTTTATATTTCAATTGGTTCAGCAGTGATGTCCCCGATGATCTTTGAAAAATCATTATCAATGGCAAGAAACGTTAAGATACAGGGCAACGAAACTCTCAATGACCATTTTATTGTTGTGGTGGATCTGGCAAAATCAGACTGGGACTGGGAGAAGGCAGGAGAACCATCGGCTGACAACCCCGCATATTACCTTCGCTTCTGTAAAACATTCAACAGAATGGGAGGGGAGATGCACTATCTCAACATCGATAACCGGGATTTTCTCCTTGAATTGAACAGGTGCTTATCCTGCTGAAAGTTTGTATCAGTTAAATCAATTTGTTTATGGACAGGAAAGAGGCAATACTACTGAAAGAAGAAGCGGAGAATCATCTTAAGAACGAATTACTGCCTTTCTGGACAAGCCGGATGAAAGATAAATATAACGGAGGTTATCTTACTCATTTCGACAGAAACGGAAATGATACAGGTGAGGACGAGAAATCGCTGATTTCTCAGACAAGGTCACTTTACACAGTTTCATCAGCCCTGCGGGCCGGTTACGGGGATGAATCATTAAAGTCTCTTGCCGTTCACGGTGCTGATTTCCTGATCAACAGAATGTGGGACAGAGAATCCGGAGGTTTTTACTGGATGACTGACAGGAAAGGAAATGTCAGGATTGACAGGAAAATAGTCTACGGACTCAGCTTTGCGATTTATTCCCTGAGTGAATTTGGTCTTGCGACCGGTGACAGAAGAGGTGCAGATTATGCGGAAAGGAGTTTTGACCTTTTGCAGAAATATTGTGTCGATACACTTTATGGAGGATACCGGGAGATGTTTTTCCGGGACTGGACACTTTGCGGACCGGGCAGCCAGGGAGGAGACCGTAAAACCCTTGATGTGCACATGCATCTTATGGAAGCCTTTACAACTTTGTATGAGCTTACAGGAAAAGAGGTTCACATAAGGAAACTGGCTGAAATCATTGAAATTATATTAACCAGGATCCTGCATCCTGTGTACAGGACCGGCATTCCACAGTTTTACGATAACTGGGAAAGTGCTCCTCAGATAAAATTCGAAATAATTTGGGGATGGGACAGGTATTCTGCCGAGGGTCAGAAGGGTAATGCTGAGGATAATACATGTTTCGGGCACAATGCTGAATTTGCCTGGCTCCTGAACCATGCACTGAATATCCTGAATATCCCAGATGAAGGATACCTGGATCTTTTCAGGACAATATATGATCATATAATTGATAACGGCATTGATTATGAGTATGGCGGCGTTTATGTGGAGGGACCACATTCCGGAGGCGTTTACGACAGGGAAAAGGAATTCTGGCAGCAGGCAGAGGTTCTGACAGGCTTGCTTGATGCATTTATAATGTTCAGAGATGAAAAATACTGGGAGGGTTACATGAATGTTCACAGGTTTGTTTTCGACAAGATGATAAACAAGGGAGTAGGCGAGTGGTTCCCTCTTCTGACGAGGAAGGGAGAACCAATATGGACACACATGGGCCATTCATGGAAGATAAACTACCATACTGTCCGGTCAATGATACAATGTATTGAACGTTTAAACAGAATAATTTCAGTATTAAAATAGTTACAATATGGAGCTGGTGCTTTCTACAGCCGACTGGATCGTACTTATCATTGTAATTGGCAGCAGTCTTGCCTTCGGTTTATATATGGCTTACAGGAAAAAAGCCGGAATGAACAGTACGAATTTTTTTCTGGGAGGCCGTAATATTACATGGCCGGTTATAGGAGCATCCATTTTTGCGACTAATATAGGAGCGGAGCACCTGGTGGGTTTGTCAGGCGATTCTTACCGCTATGGGCTGGCGGCAGGATCAGTTGAACTTACTACTTTCATAACTCTGGGCGTAGCCTGTTCGGTGCTTTTCCCTTATTACATGAAGAACAGGATATATACTATTCCCGAATTCCTGGAGATAAGATACAACAGGCATGCCCGGACATTTTTCTCGGGTCTGATGCTTATTATCAGCATTATGACAAAGCTTGCCTTCACCCTCTTTGCCGGAGCCCTGGTACTCAATGGCATCCTTGGCTGGAATGTGATGACAACTGTCTTTTATATAGGGATCATTGTGGCGATCTTTACAATGATTGGCGGTTTTACTGCTGTTGCCTATACTGATGCCATTCAGGTGATTATCATGATAGGAGGATCAGCTGCAATGCTCTTCATCGGACTGGATAGGGCGGGCGGATGGAACGGACTTATGGAAAAAGTTCCTGAAATGATGACAATTGCAAAGCCCTATGATGATCCTGTGTATCCATTCTGGGGAATACTTGCAACTGCATTCTATGCCGGGATTTTCTACTGGGGTATC
>CAZTDW010000178.1:0-8442 GCA_964611835.1 uncultured Rikenellaceae bacterium
TTTCATAGCTTTCAATATCGCGGATTAGTAATTATCTCCTATTTAATTACGTAATTATCTCATATTTAATTACGTAATTATCTCGTATTTAATTACGTAATTTTATTGAATAGTAAAAGTAATTATAAGTACTAAATAACTAAATATCTCACATTAAAACAATACCTGTCAAGAAATGCCGGTTGAAAAGGCGGTTTCAAATAATAATCCCGGGATGTATCAGACAATATTGAAATCTTCAAGCAGCCTCCTGATCTTTTTGTTATGAATATTTAAAGGATAAATGTCCCTGAATTCATAAAAAATCTCCTTCTCGGATGAAAGGGCAAGGTAGATATGTTTGCAGGCTTTTTCGATATTTCCCTGATGGTAAAAGAATGCGCCAAGCAGAAAGTTGATACCCGGGATATCTCCGATTATTTTATAGGCTTTTTCAAGGTAAGGCAGGGCCTTATTTGTATATCCCTCTTTTAAAATGATCTTTCCCAGATCCGACCATACCTCATTATAGTACACATCAATCTTCAAAGCCTCCCTGAAGCAGCGCAGTGCTGCTTTCTTCTCTCCATTTGCGTAATGGGCTTTTCCGAGAACATACCATATCTCAGGATTTTCATCATCGAGCCTTATGGCTTTTCTGAGGAAGATAAGACTGTCATCAGTGTTGCCTGCATCAAGTGACAGTATTCCCAGTCCAAACCACGGATCGGCGAAGTCGGGAGCCAGTTCAATGGCTTCATGGTAATATTTTCTTGCAAGGACCAGATCGCCGGTTTTCTCATAACACTCTGCAAGATATGTCATTGCCTCAAAATTATCCGGCTCATTTTCGAGGTATTCATGATATACCGGAATTGCGTGGCTATATTTTTCCTGATTACACAGAATATTGCCCTTGTTGAATAATGCAAAAGCGTTTGTAGAGTTTATTGCAAGCGAATAATCGTAAGCGGCCAGGGCTTTTTCGGGTTCGTCAAGCTTGTTATATATTATTCCAAGGTTGTACCAGGCACTATCTGAAAAGGGTTCTTCCTCTAGGTATTTCTGGTAATATTTAATGCTTTCCTCATAATTCTCAGTCTTTTCAAAAGCGTAAGCCAGATCGTAAAGATGTGCGTAAAAATCCGGTTCAAGCAGAATAAGTTTCCTGAGATAAGGGATCAGATAATCATAATAATTAAGATTCTGAAGTACTGAGGTTATGGAAAACAGGATATTGGCAACTTCATCCGAGTCAAGGGTGAGTGCGTAGTCAAACATTTTCTTGGCACCCTGTATATCACCCAGCATTCCAAGGGCAGTACCCTTTGCAACATAGATCTCGTGATTTCCGGGTTCAATATTCTCAAGCTTCTTGAGGATCCTCAGAGCCTCAACGGCGCGTCCCTTGTCAAGAAGAACCCTTGCCTTTCTCAGCTGGATTGATACTGAATTGGGATGTTGTTCAGAAGCAAGCGCTGCAGCCTCATAGGCTTTCAACGGATTATTGCTTTCTATATAGTAATCAATAATTGACTCAAATTCAATAACATCAAAGAAATAGTTCTCATTATTCCTACGCATCCGTTCAAACTTCTGGACTGCGCTTTTTACCTCTTCCTCATAGGAAAACCCGAATTTATCGTCTTCCATCCCCTGAAAATATAATGCACAAATTTAAAAACATTTAATAAAATCTGATTTAGTCAATTACCTAATTATTAACAATACATATTTTTTTTCATCTGAATAACAGTTAAATATGAAATTTATTGAGTTTTTTTTCAGGTTTACGCAACCAAACGGATGTTTTTATCATCTATGCTTTTAGAATACCACAAATACCACTATATATCCAAATTTACCCTAGAATTAACCTAAATTCTACCTTTGAAGAACCGGGCGAAACCCGGTTCTTTGTTTTTCCGAACGGGACTTTTTCTGCAAAATGCTTTTAAAGGGAGACTGATACGGCTATAATCCACCTGTTCAGTGAAAGAATTTAATGTTATTCCTGCATGGGGTTATTGCATCCTTTTTTTTGCAGCGAGCAGGGTATTCTGCAAAAGGGCGACCCTGGTCATGGGGCCGACTCCTCCCGGTACAGGGGTGATAAAGGAACATTTTGGCGCAACGTTATCGAAATCAACGTCGCCGACAAGTCTCCACCCTTTTTTTGATGAGGGGGATTCAACCCTGGTCGTTCCTACATCTATCACCACAGCGCCATCCTTTATCATTCCGGCATTTACAAAGCCGGGTGATCCCAGTGCAGCAACCACAATGTCGGCGCTTCTGACAAGCTCAGGAATATTCCTGGTCCTGCTGTGGACAAGTGTGACTGTTGCATCCCTGCCTTTCTGCGAAAGAAGTATGCTGAGAGGTCTTCCGACAATGTTGCTTCTTCCGATGATCACACAATGCTTACCCGAAACACTGATTCCATATCTGTCAAGAAGTTCAACAACACCGAACGGGGTTGCCGGAAGGTATCCAGGTATTCCGGCTACCATCCTTCCTATGTTGACAGGATGAAATCCATCAGCATCCTTTAAGGGATCAATGGCTTCCGTCACCCTTGTTTCAGATATGTGACCAGGAAGCGGAAGCTGGACAATGAATGCGTCCACACCGGTGTCGTCATTAAGCTCCCTTATCTTTGCCAGCAGGTCATTTTCATCAATATTCCCGTCGAACCTTAACAGAGTCGATTTAAATCCGACCTCAGCGCAATCCTTTACTTTATTATTCACATAGGTTTCACTGGAAGGATCGTGGCCGACAAGAACAGCGGCAAGATGCGGGGCCTTGTTTCCTGAAATGACCAGGCGGGTTACCTCCAGGGCAATTTCCTTCTTAATCCCCGAAGCGGTTTCTTTTCCATCAATAAGTGTATACATGGCTTTTGATATCATCTTCTCATTAAACCTGCAGCACTTCTGCCTTTTGTCATCATTTTCATCATGCGCCTGGTTTCATCAAACTGCTTAAGTAGCTTGTTGACATCCTGGACGGTTGTACCGCTTCCCATTGCAATTCTTTTTCGGCGGCTGCCATTAAGGACCACCGGATTCCTTCTTTCCTCAGGCGTCATGCTTCTGATGATTGCCTCAATGCTTTTAAATGCATTGTCGTCAATATCA
Organism: uncultured Rikenellaceae bacterium; assembly: GCA_964611835.1. Lineage (GTDB taxonomy): Bacteria > Bacteroidota > Bacteroidia > Bacteroidales > VadinHA17 > LD21. The sequence goes on from CAZTDW010000178.1 coordinate 3,123, forward strand.
AGGTCTTTGACAGCTTTGCCGACACCGGGTATCATCGACATCAGATCCTTGACATTACCCATTTTCTTAATCTGCTGTATCTGGGCTATGAAGTCATCAAAGTCAAACTGGTCCTTGGCGATCTTTTTCTGCAGCTTCCTTGCCTCCTCGACATCATATTGCTCCTGGGCTTTTTCCACAAGGGATACTATATCGCCCATTCCCAGTATCCTGTCAGCCATCCTGGAAGGATAGAAGATGTCGATGGCATCCATCTTTTCTCCGGAGCTTACAAATTTTATGGGCTTGTTCACCACTGACTTGATGGAGAGTGCAGCCCCACCGCGGGTATCCCCGTCAAGCTTTGTAAGGACAACTCCGTCAAAATCGAGCCGCTCATTGAATTCCCTGGCAGTATTGACAGCGTCCTGTCCTGTCATGGAATCAACGACGAAAAGTATCTCATGCGGATTTACTGCGTCCTTTATTGACGCTATTTCATTCATCATCTCCTCGTCGACAGCCAGGCGTCCTGCAGTATCTATTATTACAACGTCATGGTTTTTGAGCTTTGCCTCCCTTATCGAGTTCTTTACAATCTGAACCGGATTTTTATTGCCTTCTTCGGTGTAAACGGGGACCTCCACCTGGTCAGCTATGATCTTAAGCTGCTCAATTGCGGCAGGCCGGTATATATCACCTGCAACGAGGATGGGACTTTTTCCCCTTTTGGTCTTTACCCATTTTGCAAGTTTTCCGCTGAAAGTGGTCTTACCAGATCCCTGGAGCCCGGCAATAAGGATAATGGCAGGATTTATCTTTATATTGATGTCTGACTTTTCCTCCCCCATCAGTGTTACCAGCTCATCATGGACGATCTTGACCATCATCTGCGACGGATTCACTGATTTAAGGACTTCCTGTCCAAGGGCTTTTGCCTTAACCGTATCGGTAAACTGCTTTGCTATCCTGAAATTAACGTCAGCATCAAGAAGTGCCCTTCTTACTTCCTTTAGTGTTTCGGCAATATTTATTTCTGTTATCCTGCCTTGTCCCTTAAGGATCTTAAAGGACTTTTCCAGCCTGTCGCTCAGATTTTCAAACATAATAAATCAATATTAATTCTACATCCTCTCCGGCATGTCGACTCCGAGAAGCCACATTCCGTTCAATATCAGATCGCTGGTAACCTGTGACAGGAATATCCTGAAATCCCTCAAAGCTTTATCCTTCTCTCCAAGAATTGAAAAATCATGGTAAAACTGATTAAACTCCTTTGACAGGTCATAGCAGTAGTTTGCCACAAGTGCAGGGCTGTAATCCGAGGCTGCCTCGGATACTGTCCCCGGAAACTTCCTGAGCAATTTGATAAGCTCAATCTCTTTCTGTCCGGGCTTTGCAGTAAGCAGTGAACTTTTGTCAGGACCAATTCCCATCTGTTCTGCCTTTCTGAGCACCGATCTTATCCTTGCATAGGTATACTGTATAAAAGGTCCTGTATTGCCGTTAAAGTCAATGGATTCAGATGGGTTGAATGTCATATTCTTATGAGGATCGACCTTGAGAATAAAGTACTTAAGTGCTCCAAGTCCGATTTTCCTGAAGATCTCCTCCCTCTCACTCTCAGCATAGTCACCAAGCTTGCCCAGTTCTGTGGAGACTGTTCTCGCGGTCTCCTTCATTTCCCTGATAAGGTCATCCGCATCAACCACAGTACCTTCGCGCGATTTCATCCTGCCTTCTGGCAGCTCCACCATCCCGTAGGAGAAATGGATGAGGCCGTCGGCCCAGTCATAACCCATTTTCCTCATCAGCGCCCTGAGGACCTGGAAATGATAATTCTGCTCATTTCCAACAACATATATCGTTTTATCGAATCTAAATTCATTAAATCTTTCGACGGCTGTACCCAGGTCCTGGGTCATATAGACGGCAGTGCCATCCGACCTGAGAAGGAGCTTGTGATCAAGTCCCATTGAGGTAAGATCCACCCAAACGGAATTATCCTCCTGGCGAAACAGAATATTATCATCGAGTCCCTTAATTACTATTTCCTTTCCCGACAAATAGGTTTCTGATTCATAGTAAATCCTGTCAAAATCAACACCCAGCATTCTGTAGGTTTCATCAAATCCGGCATAGACCCATGAATTCATCATTTTCCACAATTCCACCGTTTCCGGATCCCCTGCCTCCCATTTAAGGAGCAGTTCCCTTGCTTCCCTGATCACAGGAGCTGAATTTCTTGCTTCAGTCTCGCCAATGCCATTCCTGATAAGTTCATCCACCTGCAGCCTGTACTCCTGCTCGAACTTCACATAGTATTTGCCAACCAGATGGTCGCCCTTCATCCCGGAAGATTCAGGTGTTTCATTGTTACCATACTTCATCCATGCAAGCATAGACTTGCAGATATGTATTCCCCTGTCATTTACTATGTTGGTTTTGACAACCTTATGTCCGCAGGAAGAAAGGATCCGATAAAGCGAGAATCCCAGGAGATTGTTTCTTATATGTCCGAGGTGAAGCGGCTTGTTTGTGTTCGGTGATGAATATTCGACCAGGATAACCTCTGGTTTTGGCACCCTGCAATTTTTGAAATAGTCCTTTTCTTCCGAAATGCATGAAAAGTACTCGATCCACCATTTGTAAGATACTTCCAGGTTGAGAAATCCCTTTATAACATTATATCCTGATATGTGAGGGAAGTTTTTAACCAGGTAGCTGCCGATACTTTCGCCCGTTTGTTCGGGTGTGTTTTTGGAAAACCGGAGCAAGGGGAAAACAACAAGGGTAAAGTCACCTTTAAAGTCTTTCCTGGTTTCCTGCAACTGAATGAGGTTATCATCCACACTGCTGTTATATAAGACGCTTACAGCTTCCCTGATTTTTTGCTTCAGAACAATCTCCATTATAGTTAAAAAATATTCGCCTGCAAATATAACATTTTAATATCACCGACGTATAAGCCGGAAGATTCGGGAGGCGGAAACACCGGTTTTATGTGTCCTTAGGAATTTTTTATTACCAACTGACAGTTTTATTTGACAATCGGACGTTTCTTTTTGATAAAAAATATCCTATCGAATAAAAAGAAATTTTACTTTTGAATATGATATTTTTGATTTAAACGGAAAAAATGCAGCCTGCCATGAAGGAGCTTAAAAATATGTTTGTCGAACAAACTGAAAAAACACCACTGGTTGATTTCAATAATCTAACCGGCGAACTGATTCTATCAGGAAGATCTATCCCAATAAATGCTCCGCGGATCTTTGAACCAATTCTCGAATGGATTAATGAATATATAAAAGATCCTAAGCAGACAACAAATTTAAGATTAAATCTTGAATACTTTAACACGGCATCCTCAATATGGCTGGCAAAAATAGTCAAGGCTCTTACAAATATAGAAAAGACCGATTGTATCCTCATCCTTCACGTTTATTTTTCAATAGAGGACTTTGATGATATTGATGACATTAAAGATGACCTAAGCCCTGTAATAGATGTAATAAGCAGCTCAAAAGTAAGCGTAGGGCTTAAAATCTATGGTACCGATGAGAAAGGCAAGATCCTTAAGGAATCCATGATTTTCATATAGCCCTTAAAGGACAGAATACTTCCTTAAAAACAACCACTTTTAATTTTTTTGATCTACCTTTATTCTGGTAATATTTTGGGATTACATCATGCCAAGGATGTGGTTTGTTTTGCTTTCAATTCTTACAATCATGGAGACATATTCGCAGCCAGGATCTGGTGACAGGTATCCCGCTGTGGCGGGGAGGTTCTATTCAGCCGACAAAGAGACCCTCAGGAAGGATATCGCAAAGCTTTTTGAGAGTTGTGTAAAACCAGCCGGCCAGGGCCATGTAAGAGCTGTAATCTGCCCTCACGCAGGTTACATATTTTCAGGGAGGGTTGCTGCTTCAGCTTTTTCCGCAATCGATAAAGATGCTGATTACAAGAACATATTTATTATCGGTTCAAGTCATGTGATGTCCTTTGAAGGAGCCTCAGTGTATTATACCGGGGATTTTATAACTCCTCTTGGTAAAATAAAAGTCAACAAAGAAATCGCAAATACCCTAAGAAACAGCAGCAGGTTGTTCAATCATCCTGTCAGTGCCCATCAGCAGGAACATAGCCTTGAGGTACAGGTTCCCCTCATCCAGTACCATTTCACAGGCAATCCGATGATAGTTCCCATTATAATAGGTACAAATAACACAGCATCAATAAAAAAGATTGCTGAAATACTGAAACCATGGTTCAATTCTGAAAACCTGTTTGTAATAAGCAGCGATTTCTCACATTACCCTGGTTACAAAACAGCCTGTGAAGTGGATAATGCCACAGCCGAGGCTATTGTTTCAGGAGATCCGCAGGCTTTTCTGACCACGTTGAAAAAGAACATGTCAAGGAATGATCCCGGACTGGCAACCAGCATGTGCGGATGGACATCAGGGCTTCTTCTTATGTATCTTGCCGGGCAGGAGGGAAATCTTGAATTTAAAAAGATAGACTACTGCAATTCCGGTGACTCACGGTACGGAAGCAAGGATGAAGTTGTTGGCTACAACGCGATTACACTTACAGAAAAGAAAAGATCCAATCCCCTACCGGGTAACCTTTCTGATGAGATATCTTTCACAGCCAGAGAGGAAGAGGAGCTTATTGCACTGGCAAGGAACAATATCAGGTCCATGCTGTTCGAAAAAAGGAGGTTTGCCGTAGATGAGGAGAAACTGCCGGCAATATTCAAAGAACCATTGGGTGCATTTGTCACATTGAAGATAAATGACGTACTGAGAGGCTGCATCGGAAGGTTCATCTCGTCTGATCCTCTTTACAGGGTGGTTATAGAATCTTCAAATTCATCAGCTTTCGAGGATCCCAGGTTTCCTCCCCTTACAAAAGAAGAATTTGCAAAGACCGATATTGAGATAACTGTACTTGGCCCTCTGAAAAAAATTAAGGGCGCAAATGAGATCATCCTTGGGAAACATGGAATTTACATTAAAAAGGATTTCCACTCAGGCACGATGCTCCCGCAGGTTGCAACAGAAAACGGATGGACCGTTGAGGAATTTCTGGGTTATACATCCCGCGACAAGGCAGGGATTGGCTGGGACGGATGGCGGGATGCAGAACTTTTTGTATATGAGGGTATCGTTCTCGATGAAATTAAAAAGTAACCATGTATCATGTTACCGGAACCTTACTGACCGTTGTCTTCCTTTACTCCCTCAGTTACTTTTTTTATCATAATAATATATATTCGCTTCAGTTCCACCGCCGGCTGTGGAATACCGTACTGGCCGCAACATTTATAATT
>CAZTDW010000179.1:0-1183 GCA_964611835.1 uncultured Rikenellaceae bacterium
AGTCTCAGGCGAAAGGGAAAGAGGGATTCCCAAGGTGAAAAGAAAAAGAATATTTTGTCTCATTTTAGCAGTTAATAAATTAATATGATAATCAATCAGTGAAATTATGTATAATTTACAGCATTTTCTCAGTACTAATCTTATCAGTAAGGTAAATTAAGGCCGAACATTGACCATAACTTCCAGTAATCTGTGCAGAATTTGAAAATTTGTCTTTCTTTGACCACTTCAGAGGAAGGTCTCAAAATATTTCACAAACAGGAGAAAAAAACTTATGGACTGTTTTTGGTCTGAATCATCTATTTTTGTCCGATATATATACCGATGAAACCTTCATGGTACAGTACCACAAAAGATCATGAAAATGATTAACAACCGAGCTTGCGAGTTCGACGAAGTCAATCATGAAGGTTCCACACGAACTGCTTAGTATTCATTAATTTATTAATATTATTTTCGTGTGAAAAAGAAAGTTCTGAAAAAGCAGAATAGCTCAAAGATGTGCTTTGTTTGTGGAACGATGAATGATTTCGGGCTACACGCTGATTTCTACGAGACTGACAATAACGAATTGGTAGCTTTAATCATGCCCTCAGATCGGCATCAGGGTTATCCAGGCAGGATGCATGGTGGCATTGCAGCGACCATCCTTGACGAGACTATTGCGAGATCAATTTGCAATGGTAAAGATGAACAGCTATGGGGTGTAACACTGGAATTGACTACCAGGTTCAGGAAACCAATACCACTTGGACATGAGTTGAAAATTATTGGGCGTGTAACCCGGGAAGGGAATCGTACTTTTGAAGGAACAGGAGAGATTTTGCTTCCGAATGGGGAGATTGCAGTCTCCGCCGAGGGAAAATATATGAAAGCCGACATTAATAAAATTGACACAGAATCCAGATTATCCGATGATGAGTGGTTTCTTGCTAATAATCCTGATGATCCGACTGAAATTGAAATACCTTGAGAAAATATCTCAAATTATTTGTAAATTGTAACTCAGGGTTGCATTGATATTGTGTTGTTTACAATCTGGTTTATGGTGCTCAATCATTTCCGGAATAGCTTGCACCGATTATCCGGAATGAGGTGCCCTGTGTGACCGGATTTTCAAATACGACTATTTAATACACTTGAAAGCATTACAATTCCCTGTTCTTTAAATGCAAAGGGTTTG
>CAZTDW010000179.1:1193-8353 GCA_964611835.1 uncultured Rikenellaceae bacterium
TTTCCTAACTCTCAACAACAAAATTTAAGCCAGGATCATTAAAAAAAATTTTATATTACAACCGCATAGTATTTTGAAGGTATCACACCCTGTGATACCATAAAGATTATTAGATCGAAATATCTTAAACTCATTTTTGCGGTCGAATACATCCCTGGAACCTGTCCTTCTTTGACCATTTCAGAAGAAGGCAAGTGTTACTTTATTAATCTGGTCACGATAAATTGTTTTGTTTAAATTGTCTATGGGTTTATCCTCTTTGACACGAAGTGGTCTGTTTACTCATGGTGATTTATATATAAATTCAACTCCTCGCAGAAACCCACCCAGTAACGATTCGAAAGTTTCGACATCCTCCTTGTCGAGGTCATGTATCTGAACGGGTAGCACTCTGTTCGCTACATTACCATCTGGTAATTTTACCTTTGTATCATACCGGTCTTTTGAAGCCAGTTCGACAAACGCCTTGAACTCATGCTCCCAGGCAAAAGACTTTGGATCACAGTAAGTACGGGATATTATTGGGATAAAGATCAGACATTTCAGCTTCTCCTTAAGCGATTCATCCACATCATGGGTTTCCAGAAGACCGTCGTGAGGATTGATGTCGAAGTAGACACTGATCTCTTCCTTGAAGGTGGATTCAAGTTCTGTCTTCAGAGCTTCAACAAATTCACTTACCCATCTGTCGCCTTTATTGTCTTTCTGACGGTAGGAGATGAAGATGTCGTTGTTATATCCTTTAATGAGGCTTGACATTTTATTTATGCATGCCTGTTATGTTATACAGCTTCCCTTCCTCCTCAAGCCACTTCTTAACTCTTTCATGCTCTGCCTGGTGTTTGGCCTCCATCTCCCTGACGATCTGCTTAAATTCCGGTTCTTCCTTTATACTGTCAAATAAAGGATCAATTTTCATCAGGGCAATAATCCATAAGCCGAAACTCTCCCTCTGACTAAAAATCTTCAGGTCTTCATAAGCCCTCTCTTTGTCTCCCCTGAAAGCATATACACCGGCACGATCATAATATGTGTAATAATTTCTTGCGTATGGCCGTTCAGATTTAATAAGGTTATTACAATACTCCATTTGTTTGTCGAAGTAATAGTCAGCTTCCTTTTTATATCCATACTGCCACAATGCATAACCAATCCGATGGGTTGAGGTAAGATTGAGAGAACCGCTCTCTTCCAGTTGGTTGATATACTTCCTGAAATACCATAATGATTTTGCGTACTGACCAGTCCATTGGTAAGAAACTCCCAGGTTACTGTCATATAACCCGGAAATTGAATCAAGTGAATTTAACTTCTCAAGGTATTTAATGCCTTCGGAAAAATTGCCACGGTTAACTTCAAACGAATGGAGATTATTTAAGTACCGTATTTGGAAAGCCGGTGTTCCAGACCACTCTTAGCCGGAGAAGGTTGATCATGCCTCGCCGGACATAACTAATTGTTTTCAATCATTTTAGATTAATGACATTCTGGCTGGCTGAATGTGGTCAATGCTTCCGGCTTTTGCACAAAGGTTAAATGCTAAAGAATTAATAATTATTCATTGGATTTCTATTTTGATAATATTGGGCATGTTCCTGCAATGTCAGCATCTGATCATTATAGAATTTTAACATATCTGCTATGTTTTCTTCGGAAGGATTTTCTCTCAATTGATGCCTCAGAATCTTGTATTTTTCATCAAATTTTTGAAGTTCAGCATCAAATTCTTTCCTCTTTTCAGGGTTAGAAATATACCTGTAGTTCAGCCGGATATTTCGATTAATCCTACTTTTATAGCCATGCTCCACTTTCCAGTATTTAAAAGAAATGCTGGTCAGAGGCGGACCGAAGTATTCTTTCCACAGGAAAAAAGATATTATGAAAATCAGAACTGTCACCATTCCTACTTTTACCAGGTAAGGCAAAATGTCAATCACCTCCCTAAATTTGTTTGCTAATTTTTTCAAAAAATGCTGGGCATGATTCTGATTAGGGGGGTACTTATCGAATTTATCTTTGTTATCCCTTATGAATTTTTCGAGTTCTTCTTCATCCCAATTTTTCATAATTCAGTATGTTTTCAGTTGTTTACAAATATTTGGCACCTAAATATGGGGTGTGTTCATCTAAAGTTACATAATTTCACTTATTCCCCGGTTTCTCACATATAATGACGGTTGTTATATGGTCTTCGTTGCATCATGAAAAGCCTGACAACCTGATAATTAATACTTTATTAATTTAAATGACGGTTGATTTATTCATGTTTAAAGTGATTAGCGACACAGAGTGTTCAGGTATGGTTGCAAAAACTGATTACCAGGATTTCTTCTCTAGTATTTAATATATACGGTTTTTACATTGACAAATTCCCTGATTCCCTGAACTGAGAGTTCTCTTCCGTAGCCGGAGAACCCTGTACCTCCGAAGGGCAGGCGTGGATCAGACTTTACCAGTTCGTTGATAAAAACTGCTCCATCCTTGAATTTATCAATCAGATCGCCGGCTTTGGCAAGATCCCGGGTGAACAGGCTGACACCAAGACCAAAACGGGTTTTATTTGCAAGTGCAATGGCCTCTTCAGTGTTTCGGAAAATAATCAAAGGTATAACAGGACCAAATACTTCTTCATCAAACACCGGCATACCGGGTTTTACGCCGGTCATCAATACAGGTTGGAGAAATGCTTTTTCCTGCTTTCCACCATAAATAATCCTGGCTCCCATGTCACAAGATTTTTTTACCTGCATAACTGCCTTTTCAGCCTGTTGAACTGATACCAGGGGCCCAAGGTTCGTTTCCTCATTCATCGGATCTCCCTGTTTTACAGAATTCAGTTTTTCCAGAAAGAGTTCAACAAACCTGTCATATACTTTTTCATGAACGATAAATCTTTTTGCAGCGATGCAACTCTGTCCTGCATTTTGTAACCTGGCCATTATCCCTGTTGAAACCGCTTTTGTAAGATCTGCATCTTCAAGAACAATGAAAGAATTATTCCCCCCGAGCTCAAGAACAGATTTTTTAATATTTTCCCCGGCAACAGCAGCTACAATTGAACCGGCTTCTTCGCTTCCGGTGAGTGAAACTCCTTTTACAAGTTCATTTTCAATAACCTTTTTTACCCTCCCTGAGCTTACGACCAGGTTTCTGAACACCCCTTGGGGAAAACCGGCCATTTCAAAGATTTTTTCAATGTGTGAGGCACAGATCTGGACATTTGACGCATGTTTAAGCAGAACAATATTCCCTGCCATAATTGTCGGTACAGCAAAACGAAAGACCTGCCAGAACGGGAAATTCCATGGCATTATCCCAAGAATTACTCCAAGAGGCTCATATGAAATGTAGCTTATGTCGGCATCTGTATTAATTAACTCCTGCTTAAGGAAATTCTCTGCGTTATAGGCATAATAGCTGCAAACCCAGGCACATTTCAAAACTTCAGCTTTCGACTCAGTTACTGGTTTCCCCATCTCAGCTGTTATGGCGGCAGAATATAAATCAGTGTTTTCAGTTAATATCCGGCCTGCCTCCCTGATCAGAGAGCTTCTCATACTGAAGCTTGTTCCTTTCCAGATTTTGAATGTCTCATCCGACTGGATTATGAGCCTTTCGATTTTCCTACCGGAGTATTCCCTGAATTCCCCGATAGATTCTCCTGTAAAGGGATTGATACTTTTCAATATCATTACATCCAATTTATTGATAATCCCCGAATTTAGTAAAAAGGTGGAATTATTTTCGGAAAAGCGAACCCTGTCATATGACCTGGATCTGCATCATCATGCGATATACAATGTAACATAGCAACAATTGCCATGCGGTTCCCGCTTCACTCTTTTGCAGGATAAATTTAGAGAATCTAGCAGGTAATGATTTGCTTTAGTTATTTCAAGATCCTCAAACAACTCCACTGATATCACCCGCAATAATGACCAACCAATTGATCTCCTTAAAATTCAGATTCAAAAAAAAAGACACCTGCAATTGGTCTTAAAAGTATCTTCTGAATTAAAAATGAAATCCGTCCTTCTTTGACCACTTCAGGAGAGGTCTTAAAAAACTTGACATATCGGAAACCCACATCAAAAATTTCAGGTGTCACAGCATATCCTGCTCTTCAAGCCATTTCATTACCCTCTCATTCTCTGCCTGGTATTTGGCTTCAATATCATGAAGGATCTGCTGAAAATCTGCTTCGTTACGGATGTTGTCGAATATGGGATCATTTTTGATATCATTGATCATCCATTTTGTCATCTTTTGCTTCTGACTAACAAGTCTTAAGTATTCATAAGCCTTTTCCCTCTCTCCCTGGAATGTATATGCAGCCGCAAAGCCATATAATGTGGAGAAATCCCGGTGAGAGATCCTATTCAATTCAAGCATCCGAGTATAAAACTTCAATCCTTCATCTATATAGTGTTCTCCCTCCTCTTTGAATCCATTCATCCAGTAAGCATATCCAATTCTGAATTTATCCCTTATATCTTCCTCCCGTGGATCTACTATTTTAAGTGTGTTTAATACTTCATATTTTTTAAAGTATTCCAATGATTCTTCATATTGACCGAGGAAACTATGGTTAATCCCCAGGAGATAAACAACCGAATTAATAGTTGAATCAAAAAGGTAGGATTTATTCCCATATTCAATAGCTTTTTCGAAATTACCTGTCCTGTTCTCAATCCTGGTTAAAGCAAGAAAATGGTCTGCTGAATCATTATCAAGTTTTAGTGCTTCTTCCAGATAATATCCTGATTTTTCTTGACTATAAGCATTAAGAGAAATAGCAATTCTCCTGTATAATCTTGACAAATAGTACCCTCTGTGTAGTGACGCAGCTTTAAGAAGATATTCAATAATGATAGCTTCGTCATCATACATGTTTGAACTGTTCAGGTATACAACCCAATCGTTTGGATCGAGTTCCAGGGCCTTGTCATATTCTTTTATGGCTTGCTCTTTATCATTAATCGCTTGATAGTAATCTCCTCTTTTCACATAGGCACTTGCTAATTGATCATCAAATGAGAGCGCAATATTTAACAGTATCAGCATAGAGTCCAGGTAATTTTCAGATAAAACATCCCCGTAGTGTTTATGCCAGTATACATTGGCCAATCCTTCATATGCCTGTGCAAATGTTGAATCATAATCCAGTGCAAGATGATATAGCTCTTCAGCTCTTTCCACAGCCTCTATATCATTCCATTTCAGCCAGTGCTTTTGATGTTCATCTATGGCTCTCAGGTAAAATTCATAAGCCGTCAGGTTGACAGTCGGGACTTTATCTATAGACTGCTTTTCTTCTGGTGTGATTACAGCATTCAATTCGCTGGCAACAGATTGGGCGACCTCACTTTGTACAGAAAAAATATTGTTCCATAGCCGGTCATAGTTATTAGCCCAAACATGACCTTCCTTTCCTGTTCTTATCAGTTGGACAATCAATCTCACACTATCTCCAAACTTTTGAAAACTTCCTTCAAGCAAATAACTGACATTAAGGTCCTTCCCGATAGCTGTCAAAGTTTTTCCGGGATTACGATATTGTTCAGTGGATGTTCTCCCCAATACCCGTAATTCTTTGATCTTTGAAAGATGCAGGGTAATAGCATCCATCATTCCATCAGCCAGGTATTGTTTATCAGGCTCATCACTTAGCAGTTTGAAAGGTAAAACTGCAATTGATTTTTCAAGTTGTTCTTTTGATTTGATCAGTTTTGGGATAAAGATAATTCCAAGAATTATCAATGCCAGTGCAATGAATGTGCCGGCAATGATCTTCGTTGTCTTATTGCTTCTTTCCGGAACTGGCGCCGGTTTAAAAACTTCCTTTGAATGTTTTGTAGTTATTTGTTCATGTTTTTCAGTAGCTGTAATTACCTCTTTAATTGCATTGGCAACCTTATTTATTTGGTCACGGTAGAGGGTGTTGTTTAAGTTATCCTGAGGTTTTTCCTCTTTGTACCGTAGCGGCCTGTTGACACCGGCGGATTTATATATAAAATCCACTCCTCTGAGCACGCCTCCCAGCACCGATTCGCATGACCTGATATCGGAATCGTCCAGGTCATAAATTCTGACCGGTAATACCCTGCTTGCCACATTCCCGTTTGGCAGCTTTATTTTAAGTCCAAACTGATCTCTGGAAGCCTGATCGACAAATGCTTTGAACTCATGCTCCCATGCAAAGGACTTTGGATCGCAATATGTCCGGGAGATGATGGGAATGAAGACCAAACACTTGAGTTTCTCTTTCAGGGATTCATCCACATCATGTGTTTCCAGAAGACCGTCATGAGGATTGATATCAAAATAAACGCTGATTTCCTCCTTGAAGGTTGCCTCCAGTTCCTTCTTGAGATTGTCAACAAATTCTGTTACCCAACCATCGTACTTGTTATCCTTTTGACGGTAGGAGATGAAGATGTCGTAGTTATATCCTTCAATGAGGCTTGACACAAGACTTATATTTGATTCATAATCAAATTTACACCTTGTTTGGATCAAAGTCAATTTTCTTTCGGTTTGAGAGAGGGTTATGGTTTGGGTGTGATAAGAGTGGGGTTAACGGCCACCGACCTTCGTATAAATTTAAACGGATGTCAATAGGGTTTATCAATGTCTGATTTTCCTCAAAATCCATTTTTCTCTGACCACTTCAGAAGACGATCTGAAATTTTATAACATACCTTATGAGAAACCTCTCAGTTGTATACTGGAAATGCATTTTTCAATATAATTTTAACAAGGTGACTTAGATTTATTTGACTTCGGCTTTTTGGTGGTGTAACTTGCATTTTAAAATTGCTTGGCCTTTTAAGTCATTAATCAAAATGAAGTTATTATGAAAAATTTCTTGATTGTTATATCTGTAATATTTTTCATTGCAAGTGTCTCTTGTAAAGAAAAATTTAATGCTCCAAGGGAAAAAGAGGCTGTCCTTAAAGTGCTTCAGGAAGAAGGTGATGCCTTTGCTAAAAATGACCTTAATCGGCTTTATTCAATCTATATTCAAGATAGTACTCAAACCAGACTTGGTATAGGGCATACTTATCAAAGAATTTTTGAGGGGTGGAATGATGTTCAGAAATTATATGAAAATTATGCAAAGATGAATTCCTCTGATTCCAGCTGGAAGAATCCAAGAA
>CAZTDW010000180.1:0-8346 GCA_964611835.1 uncultured Rikenellaceae bacterium
GACATAATCAAATTCCGGTATGATAAAGGCAGATAATGTTAAGTGACCTTCAAATGGTTGAATGAGAAAGTTCTTATAATAGCTCTAATCATCATATAATCAGCTAGCTACCCCCTTCCCTTTCTTTAAAGGGAAGGGGCAGGGGATGGGTTTTTTTGATTCTTCTTTAAAGGGAAGGGGCAGGGGATGGGTTTCTTTGATTCATAAACTGAGTGGTCGCATCTTATACCGCACTAATTGTCAAAAGTCAGGAAAAGGATCGATGTTTTCAGGGGAAGGCTCAACTACCTTAATTATGAGAAACCGGCTGTCTATGAACGTACCCAGTTCATGAAGCATTTCTCATCATTTGAATAAAACAGTTACTGTCACTTCAGTATTGAAATAAGTTCTGCCCAAAGAGCCCTCTTTTCATCAACGATTGCGGCAGCACCCTCTTTTATCTTTTCAATAAGAAGCTTTTTCTTTTCTCCGGAAAGCTCATGAACGGACGATTCTATTACCGTAAAACATTCAAGTGCCGTCATATAGTCGGATACCAGGAAAAGATCTGCAAAATCCTGGCAATAATCTGAATAGTCAAGTCCCGATTGCCAGCACGATGCAACAATCATTTGCAGAGTATCTTTTTTATAATCCTTTTTTATTTCCTCAACCACCTCCCTGCACAAAGCCTGATCCTTCATGTCGTTCATGAACCCGCTGATGAGCTGTCTTACCGTAATGCTTGTGCTCCTGTCATAATGCGAGATCAGCAGCGCAAGGGCTCCCGGAAACGGTGGTTCATCCCTCAGAATCCTGATCGCCTGTGTTATCCTGAGACTGTTATTTTTGTCGAGAATGGCGCCCAGTTCCTTTAATTTCTTCTCATTTGAAGTCATTATTGAATATTTTCTGCAAAGTTAAAATACCATTTAACAGATTTGCCCGTTTTGATATAATAAAAATAAAGTACTAATTTAGCTTTAGTTACAAAGGACATAAAAAATTGCCTAATCATGAATAAGTTTCTTAAAATCAGTAATGGTGTACTGACACTGATAATTCTTTTTGCTTTTTTGCTTTCCGCATGCAATTCAGGAGGGAGGAGAGCCGTAAAGGAAGCAGATACGTTAACCGTATCGCGCGATAATGCAGCCTTGTACGACGATCTGAAAAAAGCAGAGAAAATATTTTACACATTACCGTCCCCGCTCGAATCGGCAATGCTTATTAAATCAGCCGGTGCACTTTTCGACAGCAAGATCCTGAACCCTGTTGATAATGCAAGGAGATACAGCACCAATAAAAGCATGGCCGTCAACCTTGGAATATATACCTGCAACCTGAGCTTCGCAAGCCTGTACGACCAGACCCAGCTGATAATAGATTATATGAATGCCGCAAAGATAATGGCCGACGGACTCGGCATCCTTGATGCCATTTCCGAAGATGATATCACTAAGCTGGAAGAAAATATCCACAATACGGATGTTATTATGGAGATCGTCTCACAAACATACCTCAATTCAAACTCATATCTTGAGGACAACGGCCAGCCTGCAATTGCTGCAATGGTTCTGGTGGGCGGATGGATCGAAGGGCTCTATCTTTCCACTCAGCTCGTAAGCCCGAAAGACCTGAATAATGACAAGCTTGCCGGCAGGATTGTCGACCAGAAGCTTTCTGTGGATAATCTGATAAGCCTGCTCGACAACAATAAGGGCAATCCGGCTATCGACGACATTATCGTTCAGATGAACAGGATAAAGGCAGTATTTGATAAAATAAGCATAACGACATCGGATATAAAACCCGAATACAGCGAGGCGGAGAAACTTACGGTACTCAAATCGGACGTTAAATCCAACCTGACGGTTGAAGTGTTCAGGGAACTTTCTGCAGTTGTATCAGAAATCAGAAATTCATTCGTAAAATAAAAACCTCAGCTATGAAAATCTTCAGATTCATTCCGATACTTGCTCTATTGATTATTTTATCAGGCCAGAACATAAAAGCCCAGTGCAAGGCATTTGCCAAACAGACCTGCATACCTGCCCTGGAGTCATTCACCCACGACGGCAACTATCATGCTGCCACACTTGTAGCCGGTGAGGAAGCCGAACTCTATAAAACTTTCTACTCGGGAATGGAATACCGGCTGGCGGTGTGCGGCGACGAAAATCTCCCTCCCGTTGAGTTCAGGGTGCTCGATGCCAACAGGAATGTGCTATACTCCAACAAGGAATCAAATTATTCAAAAACATGGGACTTCAAGCTTGAGGCAAGCCAGCAGCTGAAAATAGTGGTAAGGGTCACATCAGCAGGCGCTCAGGCTGTAACGCCTCCGTCAGGATGCGTTGCCATCATGTTCGGATTCAAACTCAAACAATAATTATTTTTTTGTAATAATAATATCTGGAAATATTTTTGTTGATACGCGATGCATCACGTATCTATCATTATTATCCCAGAATTCCTATTTTTTTAATTTCGCAGCCAGGAACTTCCCCGTATACGATTTTTTGCATTTAGCCAGATCCTCCGGAGTACCCTCGAAAACAACATACCCTCCCTCTTCTCCTCCTTCCGGCCCGAGATCTATCACCCAGTCGGAACATTTGATCACCTCCTGGTTATGCTCTATCATTATCACCGAATGACCATGATCGACCAGGGCATTGATCGACTTCAGCAGCTTGTTTATATCATGGAAATGAAGCCCCGTTGTAGGCTCATCGAAAATGAAAAGTATATGCCCGGTATCCCTTTCCTGGCTCAGGAAATATGCCAGCTTCACCCTCTGGCTCTCGCCGCCCGACAGTGTGCTCGACGACTGCCCCATCTTTATGTATCCCAGTCCTACATCAGAAAGCGGCTTCAGCTTTTCAATGATCTTTTTTTCATTCTTCCCCGGATGGCTTCCAAAAAAACCGATGGCATCATCAATGGTCATCCCGAGAACATCGTAAATATTCCTGCCATGGTACCTGACCTCCAGGATCTCCTTTTTGAAACGCATCCCCTTGCAGCTTTCGCAGGTGAGCTCGACATCCGCCATGAACTGCATCTCAACCCTGATGATCCCTTCCCCCTGGCACTCCTCGCACCTCCCTCCGTCGATGTTGAACGAGAAATGCGATGGTTTGAAGTTGTTCTGTACCGATGCCTGCTGTTCCGCAAAAAGCTTCCGGATCTCATCATATGCTTTAAGATAGGTTACAGGATTGGAGCGGCTCGACTTTCCTATGGGATTCTGATCGACAAGCTCAATGCCCGTAAGCCTGCTTATGTCTCCTGCCAGCTCACGGAACTGCCCGGGTTTCATATTATTGCCGTTGATCCTGTTCGACAGCACATTATATAATATGTCTGATACCAGGCTCGATTTGCCCGATCCGCTCACGCCGGTCACGGAGGTTATGGTATGAAGGGGGAACTTCACGCTGACGTCCTTGAGATTGTTCTCGCGCGCACCCCTTACTTCAATAAAACTGTTCCACTTCCTTCGCGAGGGAGGAACCTTTACCGCGAGCCTGCCGCTGAGATAGCCTGCAGTGAGCGACTTGTTTGATGTCGAAAGGTCCAGACCTCCCTGGTAAACAACCTCCCCGCCAAGCCTTCCGGCCTCCGGACCCAGGTCAATGATCTCATCGGCCGACCTTATGATCTCTTCTTCATGCTCCACCACCAGGACTGAATTGCCCAGATCCCTCAGTTCCTTCAGAACACTTACAAGCAGGTTGGTGTCGCGCGGATGAAGCCCTATGCTCGGCTCGTCGAGGATGTACATCGACCCCGTAAGGTTGCTCCCAAGTGATGTGGCCAGGTTGATACGCTGCGATTCGCCGCCCGACAGGGTTGATGAGAGCCTGTTAAGGGTGAGGTAGGAGAGACCTGTGTCGAGAAGGAACTTCAGACGCTGAAGGATCTCCTTCAGAAGCCTTTCCGCAACATGAGCCTCCTGCTCATCGAGCCTTATGTTGATGAAGAAATCATAAAGCCTGCTTACCGGCAGGGAAACCAGCTCCTGTACCGTGGTGCCCGCAACCCTTACATACGACGCCTCCTTCCTGAGCCTTGCCCCCTTGCATTCCGGACAGGTGGTCTTACCGCGGTATCGGCTCAGCAGAACCCTGTACTGGATCTTGTATTTTTTCTCTTCAAGATGATCAAAAAACCTGTTTATGCCATAGAAATACCTGTTGCCCTTCCATAGGAGGTCCTTCTGCTCCTGCGACAACTGAAAATATGGCTTGTGTACGGGAAAATCAAAAAGAGCCGCATTGGTGATAAGCCTCTCTTTCCATTTTTTCATGGTCTCTCCCTTCCAGCAAACGATCGCATCCTGGTATACGGACAGATTCTGGTCGGGGATCACAAGGTTCTCGTCAATGCCTATTATCCTGCCGTAGCCTTCACAGACAGGACATGCTCCGATCGGATTGTTGAAGCTGAAGAGATATTCCGAGGGCTCAATGAATTCAATGCCGTCTTCTTCAAATTTTGTGGAGAAATTCTCCCTTCGCAACCCATTTTCCATCTGGATTACCGCCTGGCAGTAACCTTTACCGTTTTGAAATGCAGTCTGCGCCGAGTCGGCCGTGCGGCTTAAATTATCAGGATCATTGTCCGTAACAATCCTGTCGATGACAATATTTATTTTTTGTCCGTGCTGAAATCTTTTTTCAGCATCAGGTTCGTCTATCCTGATGAGTTCACCGTCTTCCTCCACGCGGTTAAACCCCTGCTTCACCAGGAAGGAAAAATATTCCGGGATCTTAATATTTGCAGGAATGACCGCGGGAGAAGTGATTATCACCCTGGTCCCCTCATCGAGCGATTCGAGGAATTTCACCAGGTCGTCGGCACTGTGGCGCTTTACCTCTTTTCCCGAGACAGGCGAAAAGGTCCTGCCGATCCGTGCGAAGAGGAGCCTTATATAATCATATATCTCCGTTGAAGTCCCCACCGTTGATCGTGGATTCCTTGAGTTTACTTTCTGCTCGATGGCGATGGCGGGAGGAATGCCGTTGATGAAATCCACTTCGGGTTTGTTCATCCTGCCGAGGAACTGCCGCGCGTATGATGAGAGACTCTCCACATACCTTCTCTGCCCTTCGGCGTAGATGGTGTCGAAGGCTAGCGAGGATTTGCCCGAACCCGAAACACCGGTGATCACAATGAGTTTGTTACGGGGTATTGAAACACTTATATTCTTCAGGTTGTGTACCCTTGCGCCCTTTATTTCAATATTCCCGTCCATTGCGATCAGTCTCATTATTTCAGCCCACAAAGGTAGCGGTTTTGCTTTTATTTTGCTGTATGTGGCATTATTTAACTGAAAAGGCCTGAAAAAGGAAAGATGATTTTATACTGTTGGTAATCAGGAGATTCCTCATTTCGATGATCCTGCTCAGGATAAGGACCTCGTTCGGGATCCATGTTCACATCCATGGTAAGGCCATGTTGGATTCTGTTAGAGACTGTGTTAAAAGTCCTTTGGGTACCTTCGTGCTAGCCTTTGAGCACCTTAGTGGTTAATAAACATAAATTACTTAACCACAAAGTATCTCAAAGGTAGGCACAAAGGTCGCAAAGGTAGAAGAGCAATTACAAGGACCTTTGATACACCCTCTAATTATATGCTTACTATATAACTTTAACTGCTGGCAGTAAAATCCTTTGACTAATGGATGAATTTCTTTGACGAAAGTGCTCAAATATTACGCAAACAAACATTTTTTTCATTTTTTTTATAAAAAAAACCTTTCAGATATTTTGTATTTAAAAAAAATCACTTTCTTTGTACCATTAACCAACTAAAGCAACTGCCTATTCAACAACTCTACTCTTATTTTTTTAAAATTAGAGAGAGCTATGAAAAAAAACATGTCCGATTATGAACTTATCGACAGGTTCATAAAAGGTGAGCAGTCCTGCTTCGAAACCCTTATCCACCGTCACAAAAACAAAGTATTCGCTTATATAAGCCTTTATATTCGCGATCAGGCATTGGCCGAAGACCTTTTTCAGGATACCTTCCTTAAGGTGATCCAGTCAGTCAAGTCCGGCAAGTACTACGACAACGGGAAATTCATTTCCTGGGTTATGCGCATCGCACATAATCTCATAATCGACCATTTTCGCCGCGTAAAGCAGCTTAATACAGTGTCAAACGACGATTATGAATCCGACCTGTTCAATTCCAAAAAGCTTGCTGAAGCCAATGTCGAAGACCATATGATAAAAAGACAGATTCAGAAAGATATAAGGAAACTTATCAGCCAGCTTCCCGACGACCAGCGTGAAGTTGTCATCCTGCGTCACTATTCCGGACTCAGCTTCAAGGAAATAGCCGACATCACCGATGTAAGCATCAATACCGCCCTGGGAAGGATGAGATACGCCCTCATCAACATGAGAAAGATGATGGAAGAGAAAAAAATCACTCTTACCTATAATTAACATTTTTTAAACAATAATAAATACCCATAGGCCGTTTTCTCAGAAATAAATTAAAAACGGCCTATGGATTTAAATTCTACTCCACTACTTTCATATCAGGAAATTTTAGTTCATGAGATCGATATCTACGATGATGCATGGGGATTCAACCCGGAATTTAATGATGTGATTAACCTTCTTAAACAGGTCAAGAAACCTGTTGCGGGGAAGCGTCTGACAAAAAAGCTGATTGCTAAAGTCAGGGAGCAACAGTGAGAAAAAGAAAGCCGTCCCGGATATCCGGAACGGCTTTTATATTTCCCCTTTGTTAATTGGCGTCCTTCGTGCCTTCCTTAGTGATCCTTAGTGGTTAATGATCTATGTTTAACCACTAAGTTACTCAAAGGTCCCGATGACTATCGGGAGCACAAAGGATACACAAAGAGGCAATCATAGGAGTTTTGATAGCGCATCAATCCTTTTTATTTCCATCTATTTCCACCTATTTCAACATATTTCTATTTATTTCTATCTATTTCTTTTTATTTCCATTTATTTCTTTTTGTCTTTATATATCAAAATGATATCTTTATAATATCATAATGATATCAAAATGATATCAATAAATATCAAAATGATATCATAATGGTATCACCTTAATTTTTTAATCATGAAAAACGAAATTACATCCAAACCGCTATCAGGCTATCTGCTTGTGCTTGCAGCGCTTCTTCTTCTGGCCGGAGCAATTGCCGGGTTCGCATACAATGTGGTCTGGCTCGGCGCTGTCCTTACAGTCCTGTTTGTGTTTACCCTCATAGGGTTCACAATCGTCGAACCCAACGGTTCATGCGTCATGATCCTTTTCGGCGCATACAAGGGAACAATAAGGGAGAATGGTTTCTTCTGGGTAAATCCCTTCTATCTCAAAAGAAAGATCTCTCTCAGGGCCCGCAACTTCGACAGCGAGCCTATCAAGGTGAACGACAAGATCGGCAACCCCATCAAGATAGGATTCGTTCTTGTGTGGAAAGTGGCGAACACCTACAAGGCTGCATTCGAGGTTGACGACTTCCAGCATTTCGTTCTCGTGCAGAGCGATGCCGCACTCAGAAAGCTCGCCGGCCTTTATCCTTACGACAACCTGGAGGATCACGAGGCTGTGATGACTCTCAGGAGCGGGGGAGAGGAGGTTAACGAGGAACTTGAAAAAGAGATCCGCGAAAGACTGCTCATCGCAGGCATTGAAGTGATTGAGGCCCGTATCAATTACATCGCCTATGCCGAAGAGATAGCCAACGCGATGCTAAGGCGCCAGCAGGCAACCGCCGTGGTTTCGGCACGGTTCAAGATCGTCGAAGGCGCTGTGTCAATGGTCCAGATGGCGCTCGAACAGCTTACCAACAAAAAGATCGTTGAGTTTGACGAGGAAAAGAAAGCCGCAATGGTCAGCAACCTTATGGTCGTCCTGTGCAGCGACAAGGACGCTACCCCTGTGGTTAATACCGGAACTTTACATTCGTGATATGAGCGAAAGAAAACAGATCATACTGAGACTCGACCCGAAAAAGCTCAAGGCTATCGAGAAATGGGCTGCCGATGAGTTCCGCAGCACAAACGGGCAGATAGAATATATCATCGACGAAGCATTGAAGCGCTCGGGCAGGCTTAAACAGCGGTTTGAGGATAAAGAGCCCGACTGATAAATAGTACCTCACCCCCTCTTATCCGCTGCTCATCCACCTCACCCCCTCTTCCCGATAGCTATCGGGACCCCCGCTCCCAGGAGAGCGGGGGACGATAGCTGGTTGCAATATTTTGAGTCCAAATCTATATTGGGGCTATTATTAGATATTGTGTTCTTTAAGTCCCTCCCTCTTGGGGGAGAGCCTGCCCCGCCATAGCGGGGGATTTAGGGAG
>CAZTDW010000181.1:0-8337 GCA_964611835.1 uncultured Rikenellaceae bacterium
ATATATATTTGATGCCTGTTCATGAGAGAAAATTGAATCATACTAAAATTAATATTTATGAAAAGGTTGTTATTTGCTTTAATATCCCTTGTCATAATTGTTTCCGGCTGCAATAAATCAGAAACAGTTGGTCCGGGTAGGTTATCAGTTAAGATAACTGATGATCCTCTTAATATCGCAATGGTAGAATCAGCTACTGTAACTATTTCTAAAATTGAAATACGGCAGGCAGGGGCAAATGAGGGAGATCCGTTTCTGGAACTCCTAATGGATCCTGTTACCGTAAATATTTTTGAACTTAGAAACGGGATAACTGAAGAACTTGTGAATCTTGAGGTTCCAAAGGGCGATTACGATCTTGTAAGGCTTTATGTTGACGAGGCAAGTTTAACCCTTAAAGATATTGATGAACCATTCAATCTGAAAGTTCCAAGCGGTGAACAGACAGGGATAAAAGTCTTTATTGATCCTGTGATACATGTCGAGGGCGGTATTTCTGCAGAATTGATACTTGATTTTGATTTGTCAAGATCATTTGTAATGAGAGGACATAATGCTCAGAACGGATTCATTTTTAAACCCGTCATAAGAGCAGTAAATAATTCCACAGCAGGCAGGGTTGAAGGTGTCGTGACTGATAACTCAGCAGAAAAGATTGGAATTGAAAACGTTACAGTTTATCTTCAGAAAGACGGAGAAGATCCTGTAACAGGATTAACTGATGCCTCCGGTCATTATCTGTTCATCGGGGGGGTACCTGGAGGTACTTATTCCATGTCCGTAGAAAAAGAAAACTATGTCGGAGCCGATGCTGAAAATGTTGTTGTTGTCCCGGGAAATAAAGTAACTCAGGATTTTGTTATTAAAGCTCTTCCTGTTTATGTGAGTTCGATGATCCAGACTGCAACTCCTTCCGTCCTTGAAATTACATTTAGCCTCCCTCTGGCTAACATTGTTCCTGATGTATCTTCCATGAAGGTGATAGTAAACACTGTTGAAAGAACCGTCAGTTCAATTGAGATTTCGGACAAAGTAGTCAAGTTGACTCTTTCAAGTGCCGTAAAGAAGGATGAAGTTGTGACGGTTGCATATACCAAACCTGAGACCGATCCTCTTCAGACAGCTGATGGACTTCAGGCGCCCTCTTTCACCGCACAGGCTGTTACAAATAATGTCAACTGACAAGGACAGTAAAATATCTGAAACCCGGATTCCAGATCCGGGTTTTTTTGTAAAAGTTGCCTCTTTCCATGAACCTCAACGTTGGTTTACCGGGACAGGGCATTTTCAGAAGCGGTGAAAATAGCTTATGCTGGTGACCGGCATTACGGTAACACCAGTGTACTTGGGTATCACATTATATCCAAATCCTCCATCTATGCTTAAGCCATTCCGGGTGTCAAAATTTATTTCTCCTCCTATTCTCAGGTAAAGGAACATAAGATAGGGATAACCTGAATCCCGGATATGGCTGATACCAATCCTGGCGAACCACGGACGCAACCGGGACAATTCGGATGGACGACCAAAATGGGCATAGAAATCTCCTGTATATGATACCAGGTGCCCCCAGCTGAAAAACGATCCGGACAGGCTTGGCGGCCACCATCCGACACTAAGCCCAATCTTCGACTGACCGGCGACCTGGTACCTGAATCCCGCATTTATCAGTTCCGGAAAACCAACGCCGGGTGAGAAGGTTACTTTACCCTGACCTGATGATTGTGGCGGCTGTATGATCAGCAGCATAGCTGTCAGCAAAACTACCACCTGCCACCTCATCATTTTATTTTTCATATTGTTGCAGATTCGATAAGCAGTCCGAAAAACGATCAATGCCTGTATATAATTTATACAAGTTAGCACTGAAATCAGATAAAGTCAAGTTTTGGAGATCAAATTCTTTTTCAGGAAAATGTGGGCATGAATACCCAATCAGTTCTTTACCCGTTTCATTGTCTGGATAAATTCCTGATCATTGAAAATAAATTTCCCTATTATTTCATCTGGTGAGGTAAATTCAAATAAACACTTTGAAACACCTGTATAGGAGGGTGAATTATTAACATTGGCATATTCATACGTGCTGGCAGATGTAAATTCCCCAAGATTCTGAATTACCTCACCATCAGTACGAAGCATTGAAAGACAGATCTTTTTGATAGCGTCATCATATGCCCAGAAACCTGTTCCTTCTACCAATATTTTCCCATTTGATACTAATTTGTCAGAGACATTAAAACCTTTTCCAGTCCGGAAACTCTTGATTGAAATAACCAAAGCAGTATCTCTGGCCACAGATATTTCCCAGTCTCCGGCGAATTGCTTTAGTAATTCTGACTGATCCAGCTCATTAGAATTTTGGGGTGGAACGTTTTTTTCAACACCTGATATTACCTCATCGGGCCATTCTGCAATCTTTCCGGTTGCCTTAAACGAAGGTCTCTGGGCATCAACACTGCGAAGATAGGTACCAAGCCTTACCGCAAGCTCTTTAACCGTGCCGGGGTAATTACCTGACTGATTATTTAGTTCCCCGATATCCTCTGCGATATTGTAAAGTTCAAAATGCCTGTCTTCATAAAAGTATATCAGCTTCCAGTCTCCGCTTCTTATCGTACTCGTTGCACCGATACCCGGACCGGTTGGTCCCCAGTTATTTGGATAATGCCAGAAAAGATCGCGGCCTGACGATGTTGTTCCTGACTGAACCAGCATAGGGACAAAGCTTTTTCCGTCGATCTTCTGCACAGTTTTGTATTTTTTCACCCCAGCCATTTCAAGGATTGTCGGATAAAAATCCTCAATAAGCAGGTAGTCATTGCATTTTGTGCCGGGTTTGACTTTTCCCGGCCATTTTACTATCATAGGTTCCCGGATACCTCCTTCATAAGCAGATCCTTTACCGCTGTTAAGAGGTTTATTGTGAGTATGCAGTTCACCCTCCCGGGGACGCAGGCTGAATCCACCGTTATCTGACATGAAGAGAATAATAGTATTATCTGCAAGATTATTCTTGTCAAGATAATCCATAAGATCCCCCAGGCTTTTATCCATACCTTCAACCATTGATGCATAACGTGCTTCATAGTCACCAAGTCCTGCATCCATATATTTCTGATAGAAACGCATATCGGCATAAAGAGGGATATGCACAGCATAATGAGCCATGTACAGGTAAAATGGCTTTCCGGATGCTTTTGAGCTGGCAAGTGCCTTAATAGCTTCCCTGGTAAGTGCTTCTGTCAGAAATATTGAATCACCATGAAATTTCTCAAGTCCCGGAACACCCCATGGCAATGTATGAACACCTTTCTCCGCATTGCCGAAATTTTCTGTTCCCAGGTAACTTCCCGGACCACCGGCAGCATGTCCTGCAATATTGACATCAAAACCACAATTCAGAGGGTCTGCTGCCGGGGTTGTCATGGCTCCGAAATGGGCTTTGCCACAATGGATTGTGTAATAGCCAATTTCCCTGAGTATCTGCGGTAGCATTGTTGCATGGACCGAGCGGGGGATAGTGTCACATGGCTGTACTCCGTTAACGTTCCAGTTCGGGTAGGAAAGGATATCGCTGTGTCCGTCAACTGCTGTGTCTCTGCGAAGTGTCCAGTTGGTTACCCGGTGCCGGGCAGCATTCATTCCGGTAATAAGGCTGACACGTGTTGGAGAGCTCACACTCGAAGCATATGCCTGTGTGAACATCATGCCTTCACTGGCGAGCCTCTCCATTGCCGGAGTATTGTACCTCATATTAAAAGGTGTCTTTTCCTTCCAGAAAGGTACAGAGGTATCCTGCCAACCCATATCATCAACCATAAACATTATTATGTTTGGCCTGGTTTCTGAATCCTTATCCGAACTGCAGCCAGCAATAAATGGGAAAATGGCACCGGCAAGAATTGATATTCTTCCTATTCCCGAGGTCTTCATAAGTTTATTCATTGATACCGGTATCTAGACAACAATTATAATTATTTTATCATCACATTGGTCATGGTTGCCTTGTTAAAATATGTCCGCCAGTCTTTAGCAAGGCATTCTCCCTGGCAAGCATCGAAATGATACGCTTCAGATCTTCAATGATCATTTTTTCAGATGGTTCAATAGTCTGTGCTACGAAACTAATCCTGAAATCCAATATATCAAAGAACGTAATAGCCTATTTATCAAACATTAAAAATATTAATTGTTAATTTGTGTCCATTTTTAAAAATGACATATTTATGAATACTAAAGTTGTAATTTCGAGAATCAAACTGTTAACAACACCTTGATTTTTTAACTTTAAGTACTCCAAACTTTAGCTCACTTTAAGTACTGACTAATTACATAAATAATACAAAATGAAGAACCTGACACTAATTTTTATATCGGTATTATTTTTATCAAAACTTCAGTTTGTCTTTGCACAACAAGATTATACTCCTGCCGACCCCGAATATTATGCCATGGACAGGGAAGATATGACCTTCGATGATGAGCAGGTGCTTCTGGTTAATTACAGGGGATTTGTATCGCCAAGGCAGTACAGCGTTACGCAATTTACAAATGTTTGGTTTTTGCCAATAAGTGCTCCACGTTACGAATTCAATTTAAACTTTTTTGATAAAGGTACAGGGCGTTTAATCGAGGATGATGTTCCTACAAAGTGGAAATCGTGGATAGATGATGGGGGCAGTTTCGATCCCCTGGGTTCGAACTTTCGCCCTAATTCACCATCAATAATGGTTACGCAGGATGAAAAATGGCAACCTAATCAATATTATAGAACCGCTACATTTCATAAAGAATATAATCATAAATGGGTTAGTTTTTCAGCAAAAAGCTGGACTAATGTATCGTTCGAAGACGATGAAGTTTTTATAAAACTGGCACTTACCAACCGGAACTCGAAAGATTTGGAAATGACCATTATCCCGAATCAGGTAGCAGAAATTATGGAATGTCATTCTAAAGCAGGTTTAACAAAGGTTGATTCGATCAATGCTTTTACCATTGGAAGTAAGATGGCGCATGCCCGTGTTTCTTCATCGATTCAAAAAACGAGTGAAAAGGGCTTTGAAATATGCATATCACCAGGGAAAACGGAAACCTTTTATTTTTCTGTTAAATTTTATGAACCACAAAACGGAGCTCCTGAGATTTATCAGTCTGATATTAAGGAGCGAATGATAAAGGCAGATAAAAAAACGCGTGAAATGCTAACATGGGCTTACAATAAACTACCCAAATTTACAAGCACCAATAAAAAGCTCGAAGAATATTATTACCGATGCTTATTGTCGGTATTAATGAGTCGTTACGAAAATCCAAATTATATATCAGATATATTTTGGGCGGTTGGAACCTGGCCCTATACCATTAGCTGGGATAATTCGTACTCATCTGATTTACTTGCCATGCTTGAACCTGAAAGTTTGAAAGGTGCTATTCTTACTGACTTTGAGCAAGTAAAACTGAAGAGGACTTACGTTGGATGGAACGGTACTCACTGGGATATTCTTTACATTCAGGAGCCTTTTGCACTTCAAATGATGATTGAAGCCTACATTAGGCATACAGATGACTACTCTGTTTTTGATGAAAAGGCGGCAGGTGTTTCGGTATGGGAATGGATGCAGCAATGGGTTGCTGAACTTCAATCCACTTACACCAACCAACTTGGTTTAATTGATGTGGGTTACAATACTGAGAAGATTATTGAAATCCGTACCGATGGATATAATCATGCTGTTCCAATAACCAATGCCTTAACCATTGATCTATTGTACACCATGGCTGATTGGGCTGATAAGAGGGGCGAAAAAAAATTGCAGCAAAAATATTTTAAGGATGCAGAGAAATTGAAAGGCCTGATGAATGAATACATGTGGAATGAGAAAACAGGATGGTTCGATAATTATTATCCCGATGGTACTACAGGCACCATATGGACTTACCATCTGTTGGATCTGTTAGGAAAGGATTATCTTTCAGATTATCAGGTTTATCGTCTTGTAAGCCATCTGCAGGAAGGTGAATTCTTAGGAAAATATGGTGTGTACTCAATTGCTCGTCGTGACACTGTACATTGGGATTTAATTGACTCCGACTGGGGTGGTGGCGGGCAATATGCCGGTATGCCGGGGCGTATATCCCGTTACCTGTATCAGAAAGGTTTTGCCGGTATAGGCTGGGATATTTTAAAGCGACACATACGATATGTGGACTATTTTCCTTATCTGCCTCAAAATCCCCGCACAGATGCACCTGAACAAGATCGTTCCTCGATGCCGGTTCAAATAGCGGCAGGGGCAGGTCTCGAGGCAATTGTTTTTGGAACCTTTGGAGTAAAGATGGAAAAGGAAAATTTGACCATTAAACCATTTAACCATGAAGATATTGGCGAAGCAACATTAAAGGACTTATACTATAAAGGTAGAGTATTTGGTATTCAATTAACCCGGAAAACCTTCTCGGTGTACGAAGAAGGTAAATTGATTGCTACCAGGTTTTATGGAGAAGAGTTTGTTATTCAATGAATTCACAAATATAGACCCAAACATATTGGCGATTATGAGTTTAATTATTTAAACGGGAAGGATGAGGAGAGTTAAAACAACTAATTAAAAGGTTTGGGAAAATAAGACTTAAGCAGAATTATGCTAATCAGCTATAAAATTATCCTGAATCAGATATTAAAACATTTGTACTAAACCAAAAATCAAAAAATATTATGACTCCGAGAGAGCGCTTTTTAACTGCATTAGGTGCAGGAATCCCTGATAGAGTTCCGATTTTTGAACATCTTTTCAGTAGAAAATTACTTCAGGAACAATTGGGATATACTACAGTACTATATGATGGTGAAGCCCAGGTTAAGCTTGCAGCTAAACTGGGGATAGATGGCATCTGGACTCCGATTAATGGCTTTTGCGGAATAGAAGATGTACCTCACAGGGAAAATGAAATATACAAAGACGAGTGGAAAGTTACTTATAAAAAAAGTGGCTGGCCTATTATCGCACAAATTGACACACCGATAAAATCCAGGAAAGATTGGGAAAGATACAAGATGCCAGAGATTAACACATCCGGAAGGCTCAAAATAGTAAATGATGTAGTAAATGCAAATGAATCAGACCTTGCAGTAGTGGTGGGTCTGCTGGGACCTTTTACAATGATGACCTGGTATTTAATGGATTTTTCGGACTTATCAATGTCCCTGTTTACTGAGCCTGAATTAGTACATGAAATCGTAGATGTATTTATTGATTGGAACCTGAAAGTAGCTAAACTTGCTTATGACACGGGAGGTGTCGATGTTTTCCAGATTTCGGATGACTGGGGTGGTTCAAATGGTCTATTGATATCACCGGAACATTTCCGTGAATTTTTTATGAAACCATTTCAAAAACTGGTCCGGGGCCTAAAGGGCTTGGGAGTTCCTGTAATTATGCATAATGATGGCCAGATATGGGATGTTCTGGACGATCTGGTTGCAACAGGTATCAGCGGTTTTCATCCCGTTGAAAAGGCTGCCGGGATGGATTTGAAGATCGTAAAAGAAAGGTACAAAGGGAGACTTTGTCCTATAGGCAATGTGAATAATAAAACAACCATGGTTACAGGCACTCCTGAGGAAGTTATGGCTGAAGTAAAGGAGTGTATTGAAATTGCAGGTCCCTTAGGTGGTTATATTCTTTCAACAGACCATAGCCTTCACGATGATATCCCATCAGAAAACGTGTATGCATTAATAGAGGCAGTTAAGAAATATGGGAATTATCCTCTATAATTCACATTATGAATAATAAAGAACGTTAATCGGATTTTTTTTCAATTCTCTATTGCCCCTCTCCACATTTTCGCAAATTGGTGGCAGTAATTCGCTGCATTCACTGATCCCTAAGCTCCAGTCCTGCAAAAAGCGCTCCCATTTGCCTGACTTAGATCAAATGCCTGTTCCTAAACGAAATTCCTGATCCTGATTTAAGATATTTTTCAAACTCAAAAGCTTTGTATTTATCTTTAAAGGTAATATAGGAGAGAAGCTCTACTGGTGTTTTATCCTTTGTGTAATGGATTTTATGAGAATTATGTTCTTTAATCCTTCTTTCAATATCATTTGTACAGCCAGTATAAACACTACCATCAGAGCAAGATAGTAAATAAACATACCACATATAAGTAGATTTTGCGAGACCATCTTTCAAGTGGACTGTGTCCACCGTAGCCCGGAGAAGCATTGGTGAAGGGGGCAAAGCCCTCCTTCGCCAAGGCTTCGGAGGGCGAAGGTGGAGCGTATAACTCCATAACCCTCACCACTCTATGCATTTAATATCAACTACT
>CAZTDW010000182.1:0-8331 GCA_964611835.1 uncultured Rikenellaceae bacterium
ATAATCCAATAATATGAAGAGCGCTGAAATACACACCGCCAGGGGAGTGATGCAGGTCAGCTTTTATGAGGATGACGCACCCGGAACCGTAGACAATTTTGTAAAGCTTTCCAAGGAAGGCTTTTACGATGGTCTGGCATTTCACAGGGTGATTCCCGGTTTTGTTATCCAGGGAGGATGCCCCTATTCAAAAGACATGAGCGATCCCAGGATTGGTACCGGAGGTCCGGGTTACAAGATAAAATGCGAACTCAAAGGCGGCAACCAGTACCACGACAAGGGAGTACTCTCGATGGCTCATGCGGGAAGGGATACCGGAGGATCACAGTTCTTCATCTGCCACAACAGGACAAATACAAAACATCTCGACGGTCAGCATACCTGTTTCGGAAAAGTTACTGAAGGCCTTGAGGTTATAGACCAGATAAAACAGGGAGACAGGATTGAAAAAATTCTAATACACGAGCAGTGATATGGCATTCGAAATTACCGGTAAGGTCATTGATATCGCTCCGGTAACCCAGGTGAGCGATAAATTCAAAAAACGCGAGTTTGTCATTGAAAAAAAGGAAGCAGGAAATGCCGGCCTGTTCATAGACTATATCAAATTCCAGCTTATTCAGGACAAATGCGACCTAATCAATGAATCATTTCTGAATACGGAAGTGAAGGTATCCTTCAACCTGAAGGGAAACAAATGGGAGCGCGACGGCAAAGTCAGTTATTTCACCAACCTCGATGCCTGGAAAATAGAAAGAATCCAGGCTCAGGGCGCCGATCAGAACATCCCTTCCCATAACATACCCGAGGAATTTCCTTCCGAAGCCGATGAGCTGAGCGACCTTCCTTTCTAAGGATAATATTTTTCCTGTTAACATTCTATATTCATATATTTGCAGAGGGCGTGTCAAGAGTCCCTTGAGTACCTTTGTGATAGCCTTTGAGTTCTTTGTGGTTAAACATAAATCACTTAACCACAAATCCCGAGTACTCGGGAACTAAGGCAGGCACGAAGGTATCAATTGATTATAATATAATTATATACACTTTTGATATAGCCTCTGTTTTTTGTTATTTTAATCATCCTTAACAGCCGGGCTACCCTGGGTATTTTTACAGGTACCGGGATTCAATAATTATACCTCTTGCCGCTATGAGATACACATCATTATTCACTCTGATTGCGTTGCTGGCTGCCGGTTCCCTTAAATCGCAGGTAGTTCATGAGACAGCAACCAGAAAAACCACTGAAAGGATCCAGCATCCCTACAACCGTTTTATTCAGCCGGCGGGACTACAGATAGTTTTTGGGAATGAAGCTTTGGAAAACCATGCCCTGGATGTGGTCCTTTCACCCGACGGAAGATATGTTGCCGTGATGGAACGGTACAGCATAGTATTCATAAGCACTTCCAACAATAAGATCAGATACAGGCTGGCAAACAACGACCACCCGCTTCTGAGGGGCGGGATGAACACATATTCGGGATTGAAATGGGACATTGATGCCGTTGAAAGCTGTGTTTACTGGAGCGTAGTCGGTTCAGGCAGAAGGTCGTTTGTTGCATCCGCAAAATGGAACGGCGAAAAAGCCGAGTTCTCACGCCTGATTGAATACAAAACCACTCCTCCTGCAGCGCTTGCACTGCCAAATGAGATTCTAATCACAAAGGAATCCGGACATAAATACCTGTATGTTGTCCTTAACGGCAACAACAATCTCATCAAGCAGGATTTTGCCACAGGTGATACGGTATGGGTTGCATATCCCGGTGTTGCTCCCTATGGAATTGCCATGGCTGCCGGAAAGATTTACGTTACGAACTGGGCGGGGCGTTTTCCGTCAGAAAGAGACAAGGATGTGGCAGGTGTTCCCTGGGGTCTGGCGAAGGTCGACAACAAGGCCGGCGGGGGATCGACCAGTGAAGGAAGCGTTGCAGTATTCGATGCTGAAACAGGGGCCTTCTATAAGGATATCATGGTTGGGCTTCATCCCAATGAGATCATAAGCGACAAAAGAGGCAGATATATCTTTGTCACCAACTCAAACAGCGACAATGTATCGGTAATAAATACCTTCAGGGATGTTGTAACGGAAACAATAAGCGTCAGACTTCAACCCGACATCAATCACTACTTTGGCGATTCACCCAACGGCATTTGCCTTTCACCCGATGAACATACCCTGTATGTGGCAAACGGAATGGACAATGCCCTTGCTGTCATATCGCTCGGGCGGAAAGCAGGGCGTAAGCACGGAGGCCAGGAAAGCGTTGTAACCGGATTCATTCCCACAGGCGCATACCCTTCAGGGATATGCATTACACCATCAGGCTCGATCTACGTGGCAAACCTTGAAGCGGACGGAACTCACATCGGCCTTAAAAATCCCTCAGGAAACAATCTTATTTACAACTCCCACCAGATGATGGCTTCGGTATCAGTGTTCCCTGCTCCCGACAGGGTGCACCTTGCTGCCTATACCGACACAGTCATTGCGGTCAACAACCTTGCCCGTGCAACAACAGCCAGGGAGGAACCCAGAAGCGGTGTTGATCCGAAACCCGTACCTGAGAGAATAGGAGAACCTTCAGTCTTTAAACATGTGCTGTACATTATTAAGGAGAACCGCACCTACGATCAGATCCTCGGCGACATGAAGGAAGGCAGGGGCGATCCGACACTCTGCACATACGGAGAGCTGATCACACCCAATACACATAAGCTTGCCAGGGAGTTCCTTCTTCTCGACAATTTCACTGTTTCGGGAAAATGTTCTGCCGAAGGGCATCAGTGGACTGATGCTGCAATAGTTACCGATTACATAGAAAAGAACATGCGCGCATGGTTCAGAAGCTACCCTCACGTCCAGGAAGATGCACTGGTCTACTCTCCTACCGGATTCCTTTGGGATAATGGTGTCAGCCGCGGTAAAAAGGTTCGGATATATGGAGAAGCTTCATACCCTATAGTCGAAAATGATCTGGGTTGGACTGAGATTTACAATAAATTTCTTAAGGGGGAAAAGGTGAATTTCACAAACTACACAACCATTGAACCCGTCAAAAACATTCTCAGCCCCACATTTCCTTCATACGGTAATCATGAGTTTTCCGACGTTATGAGAGCAGGTGATTTTATAAGGGAATTAAAGGAGTATGAAGCCATGGAAGGCGACAACCTTCCCGAACTGATGATAATGGCCCTCCCGAATGATCATACCGCAGGCCTTCGTCCAGGCTATCCGACTCCCAGGGCTATGGTTGCCGACAATGACCTGGCTCTTGGACAGATAGTGGAAGCAGTAAGCAAAAGCAGGTTCTGGGATAGTACTGTTATTTTTGTAACAGAAGATGATTCCCAGGGAGGATGGGATCATATCTCAGCTTACAGGACCGTGGGTCTGGTGATAAGTCCATATTCAAGGCTCAGGACGACAAACCATACTTACTACAGTGAAACATCAATGGTACGAACCATCGAGCAGATCCTCGGACTGCCTCCGATGAATATCCAGGATGCGATTGCCTATCCGATGACTGACTGCTTCGGCAGCGAACCTGACCTTACTCCGTATACAGCCGTGCAGAATAATATACCGCTTGATGAGATGAACAAGCCGCTTTCATCGCTTTCCGGAAAGGCGCTGTATTTTGCCAGAAAAAGCATGCTGCCCGAATTTGACCGCGTCGACTCCGGAAATGACGACCTGCTCAACAGGATATTATGGTATGCAGCCAGAGGCAATGCCCCGTATCCACGCAAATATGCAGGAGCAACCGGTTATGTAGATGATGATGACAGCGACGGCGACTGACCATCAAATTTTTATCACATTTATGAAAAATCCGCTTCTCGATTCATGGAGGACCCCGCATGAGACCCCTCCCTTCCACCTTATTGAAGTAATCCATTTCAGGCCTGCTGCAGAGGAGGCCATAAAGGCTGCCCTGGCTGAAGTGGAATCCATCGCAGAAAACCCTGAAAAACCTTCTTTCGAAAACACGGTGGAAGCACTGGAGAGAACAGGAGAAAAACTGTCGAGGATATCTTCACTGTTGTTTAATCTTAACAGCGCCGAGACTTCAAAGGAACTGCAGGATGCAGCACAGGATATATCACCGCTTCTGGTGCGGTTATCAAATGATATAACAATGAACGATAAACTGTTCGCCAGGATCGATGCCCTTTACAGGTCAGGGAAGGATACCGGTCTGACAACGGAACAGTCGATGCTGCTCGAAAAAACACACCGGAATTTCACACTGGGAGGTGCGGGACTAGATCCCGTACACAGGAAACGGTTCAGGGAAATATCGGAAGAACTGTCGGGGCTGACTCTTAGGTTTGAGGCCAATGTGCTTCACGAGACCAATGCATTCGAGCTTCATATCACAGACGAATCCGATCTTGCGGGACTGCCTCCCGACATAGTTGAAACGGCATCGGCAGAAGCAGGGAAAAGAGAGAAAGAAGGATGGGTCTTTACACTGAATCAGCCAAGCTATGTACCGTTCATGCAATTCTCCGACCGAAGGGATCTCAGGGAAAAGATGTTCATGGCTTATGGTTCAAGGGCTTTTCACGGAGACGAGAAGGACAACAGTTCACTGGTATTGAAAATTGTGAACCTGAGGCTTGAAAAAGCAAAATTGCTTGGTTTTGAGAACTATGCACAGATGATCCTCACTGACCGCATGGCTGATACTCCCTTAAAAGTGAACAGTTTTCTTGACAGGCTGCATCAGGCATCGCATAAAGCGGCGCTCAGAGACTTTGAGAACCTGAAAACATTTGCCGGCGAA
Source organism: uncultured Rikenellaceae bacterium (assembly GCA_964611835.1). Classification (GTDB taxonomy): domain Bacteria; phylum Bacteroidota; class Bacteroidia; order Bacteroidales; family VadinHA17; genus LD21. Next base: position 4,806 of record CAZTDW010000182.1, read on the forward strand.
AACGGACTGCAGGATCAGCTTCAGCGCTGGGACTGGCTGTACTATTCCGAAAAACTCAAGAAAGCCAGATACAACATCGACGACGAAATACTCAGGCCGTATTTCAGCCTTGACACTACCAGGGAAGCGATTTTCGGCCTGGCAACTGATCTTTTCAGTATCAGGTTTGCCCGGAACAAGGAGATCCCTGTCTATCATGAGGAGGTGAGTGCCTGGGAAGTCTTTGATATTGAAGGGAAAATTATCGCAGTTCTTTTCCTCGACCATCATCCCAGAAAAGGGAAGAGCGGAGGAGCCTGGATGACTTCATACAGGGAGCAGAGGTCGGAGAAAGGAAAGAGGATCATCCCTCATGTTTCAATAGTAATGAATTTCACCAGGCCCGGTCCTTCAAAACCATCTCTCCTTACTTTCAATGAACTGACAACCTATCTTCATGAGTTTGGTCATGCTCTTCATGCCATTCTGTCGGACTGCTCATATGAAAGCCTGTCGGGGACCAATGTAGCCCGGGATTTTGTTGAGTTGCCTTCGCAGTTCATGGAGAACTGGGCGTTTGAAAAGGAATGGCTCGACCGGTGGGCCATGCATTATGAAACCGGTGAAAAGCTCCCTGAAGAACTTATAATCAGGATACGGGAGGCTGCTGCCTTCAACGAAGGGTATGCGTGCAACAGGCAGCTGGGATTCGGCTTCCTCGATATGGCCTGGCATACCATGACCCACCCCGCCGGAATACCGGTGGATGAATTCGAGAGGAAGGCAATGTCGGCTACGGAACTGTTCCAGGCAGCAGAGGGTACCAATATGAGCTGCTCATTCACCCATCTCTTCGGAGGCGATTATGCAGCCGGCTATTACGGCTATAAATGGGCCGAAGTCCTTGATGCAGATGCATTTTATCATTTCAGGGATTCCGGACTTTTCAACCGCGACGTTGCGGATTCATTCCGCAGGAACATTCTGGAAAGGGGCGGCAGCGACAAACCGATGAATTTATATGTCCGTTTTCGCGGACAGGAACCGTCGCTTGAACCCTTCCTCGACCGGAGCGGCCTTAAAAATTAGTATTATATTTGCCCGATCATCTATTCGATCTTCATTTGGTTCCAAATCTGTTTCAAAATCATACTATGATCCGTTTCTTTAAAAGCAAAACAGGCAATGTTATTGCTGTTCAAAGCGACCGGCTATTTACCGGTGATATTGAAAAGCTTTCCTGGCTCTTTGGCAATGCCATGATGCTTCCCGATGAAAATGCAAAAGGCACCTTCATAGGGCCACGGAAGGAGATGGTCACCCCCTGGAGCACGAATGCTGTCGAGATCACCCAGAACATGGGTATAGCAGGCATTAAAAGGATTGAAGAATTCTTTCCTGCCAGGACAAAGAATCCGGAATATGATCCGATGCTCCAGGCATTGTACAATGACCCGGGCCAGGATGTCTTCACCGTTGCCAGAGTTCCCGAAAAGGTAATGTTCATCGGGGATATAGAAAAATATAACAAACAGGAAGGACTTGCGCTCAGCCCCGAAGAAATAAGATATCTTGAGAATCTGTCGGAAAAAATTGGCAGGCCGCTTACCGACAGCGAGGTGTTCGGTTTTTCACAGGTAAATTCTGAGCACTGCAGGCATAAAATATTCAATGGAATTTTCATCATCGACGGAGAAGAGAAAGATTCGACACTTTTCCAGCTCATAAAGAACACCACCCATTACAACCGCAACAGGGTTGTATCAGCCTACAAGGACAATTGTGCTTTTCTGAAAGGTCCTGTTGTTGAGCAGTTTGCTCCCGCCACCCAGGACAAGCCTGATTTCTTTGTCGTAAAGAAGTATGAATCTGTCCTTTCCCTCAAAGCCGAAACGCATAATTTTCCCACCACTGTTGAGCCCTTCAACGGGGCTTCGACGGGGACGGGAGGTGAGATCCGCGACCGTATTGCCGGAGGCAGGGGAGCTTTCCCCATTGCCGGTACCGCGGTATATATGACCTCCTATCCACGGCCCGACGGCGGCCGTCCCTGGGAGAAAACCATACCTGAAAGGCCATGGCTCTATCAGACACCTGCTGACATCCTCATCAAGGCATCGAACGGGGCAAGCGACTTCGGGAACAAGTTTGGTCAGCCCCTTATCTGCGGATCGCTTTTTACCTTTGAGCATATCGAAAACCTGAAGACCTATGGTTATGACAAGGTGATCATGCTTGCAGGAGGGATAGGCATCGGCAAAAACAGCCAGAGTGAGAAGGAAGTCCCTGAGAAAGGAGACCTTATAATCCTGCTCGGAGGTGACAATTACAGGATAGGAATGGGAGGAGGCGCGGTATCATCAGTCGATACGGGAAAATACGACAGCTCCATTGAACTCAATGCCGTTCAGAGGGCCAATCCCGAAATGCAGAAAAGGGTTTACAATGCTATCAGGGCTCTTTGCGAATCAGAGAGCAATCCCATAGTATCCATTCATGACCACGGAGCAGGAGGACACCTGAACTGCCTGTCGGAACTGGTCGAGGCCACCGGCGGAAAAATAGACATCAGCAAGCTGCCCGTTGGCGATCCCACCCTGTCGGCAAGGGAAATAATAGGCAATGAGTCGCAGGAGAGAATGGGTATGGTAATAAAATCTGCCGATGCCGAAATGGTTTTGACTGTTTCTGACAGGGAAAGAGCTCCCGTTTATGTCATAGGAGAAATAACCGGCGACTACAAGTTCATTTTCGAGAACAGCAGGACAGGAGAAAAGCCCATTGATCTTTCGCTTGAAGCATTGTTCGGCGATCCTCCCCGGACAATAATCACCGATACCACACCCTCCGGAAAAGCATTTGGCAGGGTTCAATACGATAAGCGCCGGATAAATGAATATATCGAACAGGTTCTTCAGATAGAAGAGGTTGCATGCAAGGACTGGCTTACCAACAAGGTTGACAGGTCGGTGACCGGCCGCCTGGCGAAGCAGCAGTGCGCAGGGCCTTTGCAGCTGCCGTTGAACAATCTTGGAGCAATAGCATTGGATTACACCGGCAGTTCAGGGTTTGCAACGTCGCTGGGGCATGCTCCCGGTGCCGGACTTATTGACCCTGAAGCAGGTTCGGTTCTTTCCATTGCAGAAGCCCTCACCAACATTATATGGGCACCACTTGCCGACAACCTTAAAAGTGTCTCACTTTCCGCAAACTGGATGTGGCCATGCAAAAATCCAGGCGAAGATGCAAGGCTCTATTCGGCAGTTCAGGCTGCCAGCCGCTTCGCCCTGGAACTTGGGATAAATATACCTACCGGAAAGGACAGCCTGTCGATGACACAGAAATACAGCGACAAGGTGGTTTTTTCGCCCGGAACAGTCATAATAACCGCAGCCGGGGAGATAAGTGATATAAGGGGGATAGTTGAACCCGTCATCGTCGATAATCCCTATACAAGCCTGCTATATATCGACATGAGCAGGGATGATTTCAAAACCGGCGGAAGCAGTTTTGCCCAGATACTAAACATGGTAGGCGATGAAGCCCC
>CAZTDW010000183.1:0-8238 GCA_964611835.1 uncultured Rikenellaceae bacterium
AGCTCCTGACCTGAATATTTTCCGTAAAGAACGACGTCACCCTTCTTCACTTCCATTTCCTCATCCTTTTTCGGAGCTCCGACGAGAACTACTGTGCCCTGACGAGGCTTTTCCTTTGCAGAATCAGGAATGATAATTCCGCTTGCTGTCTTTGCCTCAGCTTCGTGAGGTTTTACCAAAACTTTTCCAGCTAATACTTTTCCTTTTAATTGTGCCATTTCTATATAGTTTTAAAGTTAAACATGATTTTCCGACTTGTTCCTTTTGCATAATCTGTGCCAAAGGATTTTTTTATGAAATTCAGCATTTATGGCCGACATTTTATCTCAAACTAACTGTCAGTTCCATGCCTGTCTGAAGGAGAAATTCTCATAATCTATTACTAATTAATATTTTACAATAAGGATAAAAAAAGTGTCAGTTTATGACAAACTGACACTTAATATTTGGCTGAAAATTTCCGGATTCTAGTTTGAAGGAGTGGTTTCATCTTCGGTACCGGCCGGAGATGTTGAAGGAGGAACCGCTGTAGGCAATGTGGGAATAGCACTGGGATCAACCGCATTCTGGATCTGATTCTCGATCCTTGAACGTTCCGGCCCTGTACCGCGCGGTATGGTCGCAGTTGCAACAACACTTAGCAGAAGTATGGCTCCTGCCAGGGTCCAGGTTGATTTTTCCAGGAAGTCTGCAGTTTTTCTTATCCCCATCGACTGGCCTGCGGATGTAAAATTGGCAGCAAGTCCACCTCCTTTTGAATTTTGTACGAGTACGATCATTACCTGCAGAATGCAGGCAATAATAACCAAAACCGAAACAAAAATATAGATACCCATTACCTTATTAATTTATTATGTCTCTTATCTTTTCAATTTGAGTCGCAAAGTAACTGCTTTTTTCCGGAAATTTCAAACATAATCTTTCATAAATATCTATAGCCTTGGAGTAATATCCCTGACTTACATATATTTTTGCCAGAGTCTCGGTTATAAATACTCCCTTTTCTTCAGTGAAGGGTTTGGCCAGATCCTCGTTCACAACCACGGTTTTTTCCCTGCGTGGTTCAATCCGTGGATTTGCCGATATAAATCTGTCAATCAGCTCAGCCTGCGACTGACGAAGGCTATCTGAAGCAACTGATTCTGGCTGCTCTTCAGACAGATTGTCCTGAAAAGCCGCGACAGACTCCGGGGAAGGTTCCTCTTCAGGGACCTGTGAAAGTTCAATTTTCTCCTGAGGTTCGGCAGGTAATTCATGACCAACAGCCTCTTCTGAAACAGATTCCGGAATAACCGGAGGCTCGGCTGAAGGTTCCGGTACCGGCAATGTCTCCTCTTCAGGATGCGACACCTGTACTTCTTCATCTTGCAGTTTTTCATTGACCGGAGGCCTGGCATCAGGTTCAGCCTGCCTTTCTTCAGTAACAGACGGACCCGGATGCTCTTCTGTATCAGCAACTGAAAACCCCGGATCCATGTAAAAGATTTTATCCTCGGACATTTCAGTTTCCTCATCGAGAACAAAAACCGGACTGTCAATTTCCTCATCGGCAACTGATGAAAAATAGATTGAACGTGTAATAATGTAATCAGCTGATTTAACTTGTGTTTCAGCTAACTCTTCAGCCTCGCTCTTCTCGTATCTGTCAATCAGTTCCTCACTGTTCATTGCTGATTCTATCACAGTCTGCTCAATATCGCCTTTTTCAGAAGCTGGTGGGGCGACTTCTGCAACCTGTTCCATTTCACTCTCTGTTGGTTCAGCTTCATGCAGATCCGGCATTATATCCTGCATGGCTGGTTCAGGGGTTCCTGGCATTTCAGTACCGGCCTCAGGTTCTGAAGTGAATTCCTGAACCTGGTCTGATGGCATTTCTCCCGCGGCTTCAGGTGCTACCTCTTCCTGGACATCCTTTTGTGCGGGAAGGAACTCTCCTGAATCAATTTCTCTCGACTTGTCATTCAGAAGATTATAAAGGATCTCCCTGTCAGCAACATGAATGGCAGAATTCTTTAGCTGGTTTTCAAACTTGACGTCTGCGGTATCCCTCAAGCCTTTAAGCAGCAAAAGGTGACCAGTCTGAAAATAGGGAAAAGCAACGACAATATCATTGATTTCTCCGATCATATGCCGTTCAATGGGAGTAGTCAGGTCAATCATCCTTAAGAAGTCGTCTTTGTTCATGGTTTCTCACCAGTTAACAAAAGCTCTGTTAAAGATATCTTCCACAATCATTTCAATAATCTTACCCGACAGGTCTTCTTCAACCTGGCTCAGATCCAGAGCACTGTCATAATCTTCATACCTTGAGAATGATTGTTCATAACTCAGTTCCGGGTCGGTGGCATTTGTGAATTTTACCTTTACCGTGATTGTAAATCTGTTTACCGCCGCTTCTGCATCAGCGGAAACTGTAAGCGGGCGTGTATTATAGTCGGTGATCTCACCTTCAAAATTCACATCTCCCAGTCCGTTAACAAGACTCAGGTTTGTTTGTGATTTGCATTTGTCGATAAGGGCATCAGTAATGTTCTGGCTTAATCCGGGCTGAACCAGGCTTGCCCTGTTTTGAAAATACTGAATGCTGATAGTTTTTACCTCAGGAGAAATGCTGGCCCCGGAAAATGAATAACTGACTTTGCAACCTGAAAACAGCAATGGAAAAAGGAAAGCCAGTGCCATGACGTTAACCTTTGGCCATTTTGATATGGTTCTTTTACAACTCAATGCCATACTCCTTGATTTTTCTGTATAAGGTGCGTTCAGAAATTCCGAGTTCCTGTGCAGCCATCTTCCTTTTGCCGTTGTATTTTTCAAGGGCTTTTTTTATCATTTCAACCTCCTTCCCTGCCAGGGATAGAGATTCCTCTACCACCTCCTCCGTATCCTGAATATTGCTTCTGTCATGATGGACCTGAAAATCCGGAGCCTTGGCACTGTTTATCCCGGTAAAAGTGTCAGCATGATCGGTTCCGCCGAACAGGTTTTTAATGGCACCCGAATTCATTTCATGAAATTCAAGATCAGCCTCTTCCCTCTTGATCAGATCAAAAACGAGCTTTTTAAGATCGTTCATGTCGCTTTTCATGTCAAACAGTATCTTATAAAGGATCTCACGCTCGGATGAAAACGACTTATCATCATTTCTTTTTATCAATACCGGAAGTTTATTTCCGGTATAATCGGGCAGGTAGTTGCTGAGCACTTCGGGGGTAATGTCCCTTTCACTCTCTATTATCGAGATCTGTTCGGTGATATTTTTCAGCTGGCGGACGTTACCGGGCCATGAATAATTTAGCAGTATATTTTTTGCTTCATTATTCAGCCTTATTGCAGGCATCCTGTATTTCTCCGCAAAATCGACAGCAAATTTCCTGAAAAGCAAATAGATATCCTCTCCTCTTTCTTTAAGAGCCGGAATTTTTATAGGGACGGTATTCAGCCTGTAAAAAAGGTCTTCCCGGAATTTCTCATTCTCAATAGCTCTGGCGACATCGACATTGCTGGCGGCAATCACCCTGACATTTGTCTTTTGGACCTTCGATGAACCGACACGGATAAACTCGCCTGTTTCCAGAACCCTCAGGAGCCTTACCTGGGTTGATAAGGGAAGCTCTGCCACCTCATCAAGGAAAATGGTTCCTCCGTCAGCCACTTCAAAATATCCCTTTCTGCTTTCAGTTGCGCCTGTAAATGAGCCTTTTTCATGACCAAAAAGCTCCGAATCGATCGTTCCTTCCGGTATTGCTCCACAATTCACTGCAATGTACTGCCCATGTTTCCTTGAACTGTAATGGTGAATAACCTGCGGGAACACTTCCTTGCCGGTTCCGCTTTCCCCGGTTATAAGTACGGAAAGATCGGTTGGAGCAACCTGCACAGCAATATCAATGGCCCTGTTGAGCCCCGCATAATTCCCAATGATCCCAAACCTCTGTTTAATGCTTTGAAGGTCTTTCATTCCATGATTTTCGATGATGCGAATTTAAGATATTTTTAAAACATTGGGAAATGCTAATTTCGTAAATTAGCTGCATGAAAAGTGTCACCAGCTATCTTTATGCAGGCATTATTCCTGCGCGTTACGCATCAACAAGATTCCCGGGCAAACCCCTGGCCGATATAATAGGCAAGCCCATGATTCAAAGGGTGTATGAACGGGCTTCCCGGTCACTTGATCTGGTATATGTAGCCACTGATGACCAGAGAATTTTCGATGCGGTCAGGAATTTTGGAGGCAATGTCATAATGACCTCCGATAAACACAAAAGCGGAACTGACAGATGTGCAGAGGCTGTATCACTGATCTGCAGTGAAAAAGGAAAAGAGATTGATATTGTCATAAATATTCAGGGGGATGAACCTTTCATAAGACCGGAACAGATTGATCTGCTGAAAACCTGCTTTGATGACAGTTCAGTTGAGATAGCAACTCTTGTCAGAAAAGCGGAGCCGGATGAGGATCTTTTTAATCCCAACCATCCCAAGGTGGTGCTCGACGTTTCAGGCAATGCAATTTATTTCAGCCGCGCAGCCATTCCGTACATCAGGGATTCGGAAATGTCTGAATGGAACCGGAGGCATACTTTCTATAAGCATATCGGGCTTTATGCATACAAAACCGGAATCCTCGCACAAATCACCGGGCTTCCCCCGGGCAGGCTGGAGATTGCAGAATCCCTTGAACAGAACAGATGGCTGGAAAACGGATACAGGATCAGGACTGCAGTTTCAAGGTGGGAAAGTATCTGTATTGACACACCTTCTGATCTTGAAAAAGCTAAAACCTATATAACGGAATTCGATAATTTATCTTATCTTTAGCACAGTTTTTGTTTGGTATTTTTTGCAATATGGTATCCATGAAAAAGAGTCTGCTCTTTATCTTCCTGATGCTCACTGCTCTTGCACTTCAGGCGCAGAAGGATACCACTTACTCTTTCAGGAATCTGTCTTCCAGGTCATTTGTCAGGGAGAATACAAATCCAAATATCAGTATATACCCGGTACCTGTAAGATACAACACTTTTTCAATAAAGACTGACAAAGAAATGAAACTGGTCAAGGTGACCAACATGATAGGACAGGATATTTTCAGGGCTCAATATAAAAATCCACAGTCATTTACAAAAGTAATGCTTGAGAATCCTCAAAGGGGGATGTACCTTGTAACGATCGCTTTCAATGATGGCTCAAGGATTGTAAAAAAAATAATGATCGAGAATCCTGATTAGTTAATCTGATTTCTGTTTTAACGGATTCTTGGGGAAGAATCCGGCCATATAAAATATTAACAACAAGACTACAACCTTTCAGGTTGATAGTTGTTTACTTATAGGGGGAATCTTATTGGCCAATGGTTTAAAATACTTTTGACACTATGGAAGAGGGGATTAATGTTTTTTCTATTAAGGATCTTGAAAACTTCTCAGGCATCAAAGCGCATACAATAAGGATCTGGGAAAAAAGGTACAGAATTCTTGAACCTGAAAGGACAGACTCCAATATAAGGACATACAGTGAATCGGAACTAAAGAAGATCCTTAATGTTGCTTACCTGAACAGAAATGGATTTAAGATTTCAAGGATCGCGCTTTTAAATGATGACCAGCTGACACAGGAAGTTATAGCTTACAGCAGTCAGGACGAAAGCAGCGATGGGGATTATCATCCGGGCAAAATCCTGATGCCCGCCATTAAGTTCAATGATCAGCAGTTCATAGGAACACTATTGCCTCTGATAAGGAAACATGGCATGGAAAGAGCTTATGTGTCATATCTGTGCCCGCTGCTCGAAAAATCAAGGATCCTCTGGCAGACGGGAAGCCTGTCAAGAGCCCAGGAACAATTCATAAGGAATATCATCAGACAGATTCTCATTAATGAGGATTTCGATCTGAAAATCTCTTCCGGCAAACCCAGGAGTACCGTTGCAATGATAAATCCTTCTGACAGCATGTCAGACAATAATTTCCTGTTCTATAAATACGCTCTCAGGAAAAGAGGATATGACGTCATATTTTCGGGAGGTGTCCTTCCTCCATCTGAAGTGATCGAGATTTATAAGATCAAACCTTTCAATTACCTTGTCGTAAACTCGGGTACCTTTGATTCCACCGACAAAAGAATCGGATACTTCAGCAGCCTGGGGAAGTCAATGTTCATCAAAAAAATAATCTTTACTGATTTCCCTGAATCGGGTGGAAAGAGCATGCCCGACAATATAATTGTTACAAGAGTGCCTCAGGATTTCATAAGCCTTATCAGCTCAATCAGGTAGCAAAGTAATTCCCCCGGCGTAGTAAGATCCTATTCCAAGAGGGCTGCAAAATATTTTTTTTCAGTCTCCAGATCAATGAAAGGGTATTTTTTCTTCAGATCATTGATCTTTGAGATCATGTTTCCGGCAAATCTCTTTGTCTGCGATGAATCCGACTGAATCCTGTGCATTACAGCCCTGGTGATTTTTAAAACCTCGAGGTATGTGTTGTAAGTCTTGTCTTCAATAAAGCATTTCGCAAATGCATCCCATATATATTCAACTGCAGACTCTGAAAGATGCAGCATGTCGGTATCATAAAAACGATAATCCCTGAGATCGTCCATAACCAACTCATAAGCCGGAAAATACCCGGGATTCAACGGATGTTTCTGAAGCTCCTCAATTGCAAGAATAAGCACCGATTTGCTGATCTGGTTGCCGTGAGCACCATCTTTCCAGTGCCTGACAGGGCTGATAGTAAAAATTACTTTCAGGCCGGGAAAAACTGAATGCAGTTTTTCAAGCTGGTCCGACCAGAGGGAAGTTACCTCATCCACCGGGAGTAATCGGCGTGTAAATTCCGAAGCTGGTATCTTGTGGCAATTTGAAACTACTTCACCTGTCCGTTTCAAAGAGTATACCCATGCTGTTCCAAAAGTCACAAACAGGAATTTTGAACCAGACAGAAATTTATTAGCTTCTTCGATATTGTCATTTATCTTTTTCAAAAGACGGCCGGGGTCAGCTGAGGTGAAATCAGTATAGTGACTGAAGCTTATCCATCTTCCTTCTGAATTGTAAATTTTATCTGCACTGAATTTTTTCCCTTCGGCGACAGCCCTGAGAGTATTACTTACGGAAACGGGATTATAAACTGTTCCGAACGGATTTATTAGAACAGGAATGTGACCTATTTCCATCATCCTCCCGATGGATGTTGCAAAACATGATCCGAGAAAAACAACCGGAGTATGATAGGTTATTTTTTCAGCTGAGGGAGGGATGGTGAAAGTAGTTCTGAGGTCCATCTTTATTCAACTAACGTGAGTTATTTAGAATTTCAGGAAAGCCTGTGTTTGATCCAGCTTATTGTATAATCAACAACTTCAGACTTATTCAGATCATTATGCAACTCATGGAATCCGCCCTCCCATATTTTCAATTGTGCCATACCGGTTTTTGATGCAAATACGGCGCTGCCCTCGGGGGAGCAGATCCTGTCATCACTGCCATGCATGAGCAGGACCGGTTTTTTCAGCGATGAAGCCTCCCCCATCGCTTCTTCAGCCGCACTGAAGGCACCATCAATCAGGCTTACGGAAACCCTGTCATGTACCAGGGGATCGTCAAGATATGCCTTAACCACATTGCTGTCTCTGGAAAGGTGTTCCGTAATTAACCCGTTAGACATTGTCAGTGCCGGGATGACTTTCTTAATCAGTGCAGCCAGTTTTTTCTTTGACGGGGAAGGCTCAAATGCAAGCTTAAGCCATGGTGATGTGATTATTGCACCGTGAATTACAGGATCCTTCTTCAGGAGGTAATTAAGCACTATCCCGCCTCCCAGGCTGTGCCCGTAAATAAATAACGGCATACCCGGAAAACGGTTTGCACTTTCCCTGAATAAAATATCAGCCATCTCGTACAATAATTTATAATCCCTGATATGCCCCCTGCTTCCATCTGAACGTCCGTGACCAGGCAGATCCACACCCATGAATCCAATCCCCTCCTCCATGAACTTATCAGCAAGCATTGAATATCTGCCAATATGTTCACCGAGACCATGGACCATGATAACGACTGCTTTCATTTTCCCGTTAAGGTCCTTTACAGTGCCCCTGAGTATCTGGCCGTTGCTCAATTCAATATTTATGTCCATATTTTTTTGTTTTAAAAATACAAAAGAATTAGTGATGTAAATTCCTGCCGCTGCTGAATATAGTTATAAAATGTGTTGATTCAACACCCATACC
>CAZTDW010000184.1:0-8204 GCA_964611835.1 uncultured Rikenellaceae bacterium
AATTGCTTGCAGGAACGGATGTATTTACAATGCCACCGAAAGTAGCGGCAGCAGGCAGGTTGTCGCTCAGCGGGACATTCACATCAAGGATGCATGAGAACTATGAAGTGAGCCGATATGCGTCTGCCGCAGAAGCTTATGTGGAAAAGTTCTGGGAAGTCGATGATAAAGTGCTCACGTTAGCTGAAAGATTGTCTTCAGCCCCACCCTCATCAGGATCAGAATTGGTTCATATCGCCCATGAGGAAGGATGTGAGGATCTGTTCCCTTCGCTTTCAAGGGAAGAGAGATCACACATAGCTTCTGATGGTAAAATACCCGTATATTCCAGATGGGCTGACAAAATAAAGCAGCAGAAGATCGCTCCTGACACACTTCTTACCCTTGCCGGAGTGGAGTCATTCAAATCTGATCAGGAAAAACTTGATGAAAGGATCCTTGGGATAATCTCCTGAGTCAATTTCCCCTCTGCCTTTTTATTTCGTACAGAAATATCCCGGCTGCAACTGAAACGTTTAGCGATCCTATCGTTCCCTCCATGGGAATTTTAAGCTGCAGGTCCGACTCTGACAATAATTCCCTGCTTATGCCCCTCTCTTCAGATCCGAGAATCATTGCTGAAGGTCCTGTAAGGTCGGCTTTTGAAAGATCGGTTCCGCTTTTTTCGGTGGCTGCAAAAATCCTCAGGCCTGACTCTTTAAGGTATCCTATTGTTTTTAAAATGCTTTTTTCCCTGCACACCGGAAAAGAGTGAAGCGCCCCTGCTGAGGTTTTTATGGCATCGGCAGTTATCCTGGCCGATCCTTTTTCGGGAATGATTGCTGCATGGGCTCCCATACATTCAGCAGTTCTTATTATTGCCCCGAAATTCCTGACATCGGAGATCCCGTCGAGGACTATTATAAGCGGGTCTGCCCCCTTTTCATAAAGAATCGGGAGGATATTAGCAACAGATTGGTATTCAAGAAGAGACAGCCAGGCCAGAACCCCCTGGTGATTTTTTCTTGTTACCAGGTCAATTCTTTCCTGAGGGACAGTCTGGTAAGGGATATTTTTATTTCTTACTTCAGTCAGAAGCTCATGATAAAGAGAGCCCTGAAGTCCGTGTTTCAGGAGAAGCCGGTCAATCTGTCTGCCTGATCTGATGGCTTCAATCACAGCCCTGATACCGAAAATATAATCAGTTTCACCTGCCATTTCAGTTAAATATCCTGAGGATTATCGAGACGGAAAACGATGCCTTTTCTCCAGTTGGCAATTGCCCTGTCCCAGTAGGTAACAAGAGTTTCGCTGCGGCTGAGGTAGTAGTCATTGTCAGTGAATGGGTTTGCCCTGAACCTGAAATTGAAGAACAAATATTCTTCCCTGAGATGATATCTTCCTCCCCATGAAGATCTTAATACCGGTTTCCGGTATCCCCATCTCTCTCCTTCAGCGGTTTTATAGACTTTGTCGGGTGGTCCGTAGATGGTATAAATCATACCCCGCTCAGTTCTCCATCCTTCCTTGTAGGAGGTAAAGTAGAAATTTGAGAACAGGATTCTTGTATAATATATTCGGATGAGTTCCCTTGCTTTTTCAACATTTCCGCCGCACCCGATCCAGAAATCATCAAGTGCTGCCTTGGTTTTTGCTGAGTTCCTGAGATTATTCATTTCTTCTTCGGATGCAAGGTAAACAAGCGGTTCGATCATGACCTCAGGTTGAGTCATTGACGGATATGTGTTTCCGAAATTATAGAAGGCAAATCCTTCACGTATGAATCTGTCGGCCGAGCAAAAATATATGCCTTCAGTTCTGAACATCATAGGCAGGGTATCGGAATAGGGAATAGCGACCACTCTTTCAGGATCATAATCGATGATCTTCTCGGGCAGCATCATGGAAGGGGGATAGGGAACCTCTTTAAGGGGTTTGTAATAAGATACGTACAGACTGTCTATTTTCCCCCTGGCATATAAAAGTGTAACATATTCATTCTCCCTTACAACCGGGTTGAAAAGTTCATTTTTCATAAAATGACCTTGTGCAACGAAGTTGTATTTGTTATACTTTGAAATAGTATTGAAAGGGACAAACGCCTGAACAATCTGCAACCTCAGCTTGTCGAGGATTTTTACCTCAATCATATATTCATTTCCGGGCTCCACTCCGAATGGAATCCTGAAAACATATTCCGGAACTGATTCTTCTTTGACAATGTTCAGGCTGCTGTATGCCGTATCAGCCAGAGTCCCGCCGGCTGTAACATTATGCAACCTGGCTGAAATGACAAGCTGGGCCATCGGTACCCCCCTGGGATTGGCTTCAGAGAAGAATAGCTCGGCTGCAAAGAATTTGACCGATAAAACCGAACTTTGATCATCTCTGTTAACAACATTATACCGTGGCTTGATAGGACTTTTTGTCGGATTATACAAATAGGACAGATCTTTGGAATCGACCACTGCTCTTTGCGATGTTCCGCATGATGCCAGAATCCCTGCTGCAATAACCGCTATCAGCATGGATAATGTTTCACCCGAGAAAAAAATGATCCGCTTCATATTATATCCGTTTACCCGTTAACTGGTTTCTTCCAGATCAATCTGACCCTTGAAAGTTCAGTATTATCGGTAGTCCTTATGATGGAATAATCAGTCAGTATTTTTTCCCCATCTTTTTCAGACTTCCTTATGAGAATTTCATCGTCAAAGCGCGATTCGGCAAGATAGTTTATTTCAGTGAAAACAGGGATATTATTTACAATAAAACCTGGGCTCAGGGTGTCTATCACCCATTTCAGGTATCTTACATTATTTGTATGAAGATTAATATCCAGGTCACTGACCCGCACCCTGAAACGTGATGTTATTACAGACTGCCCGTCGACAGGATCCAGCTTATTTGCGTTCCTTGGAAGGGGATTCATGAATTCCGGTTCAGCTTTGAATGAACTTAAGATATTGTCAGGCCTTTTGATTTTTCGTGAGGTCTTGTCAATTATCAGCCAGGAAGAGGTTGCCGAACACAACAGTCTACCTTCCCGATCCCTGACCTCATAATCCCTGAGAGCAAACAGCTTATCGACTCCCCGCGGCCAGGTAGTGACTTTAATATTGTCTCCCCATGCGGGCATTTCCCCTATTTCCGAAAAGATCCTGGAGAGAACCCAGAAGTTATTATGCTCCAGGAGATCATCTCTGCCGTATCCCAGCTTTACAGCATGCTCGGAAGCGATATCCTGGAAATAATCGAACAGTGAATATAAATTCAGCTTTCCGTCCGGTCCTGTTTCATAGACATGAACATGATACTCTTTTTCAAGCTTCCTCAAAACCATAGCTGCTGCTTTTTATGTATTCATCAACTTCATGGGATAACAGAGTCCATTTTTCCATTTCCTCATTCAACCGGCTTTTCAGGGTTTCGTAATCCCTGTACAGGCCGGCGCTTTCTTCAGGCCTGAAGGAATTCATCAGCCTGATATCCATTTCCTTCATTTCCTTCTCCATCCTTTCAATTTCCAGTTCTGACTCCTCGAGCTGCCTGCGAAGCTTTCTCAGCTTTTTTTCAAACTCTTTCCTTTCGAGATATTTCTGTTTATTGGACGTTAATTCCCTTGAATTCTCCTTTAAAGGCAGTCTGTCCCTTATCTCAATATCCCTGAGGTTCTCTATTTTCTTCTTCCTGAGGAAGTCATAAATGCCACCAATATTTTCTTTGATCCTGTTGTGCCGGAATTCATACACCTTTGTTACCAGTCCGTCGAGAAAATCTCTGTCGTGGGAAACCACAATTAACGTGCCATCATATATTGCAAGAGCCTGTTTAAGGATATCCTTGGTCCGCATGTCGAGGTGATTTGTCGGCTCATCCAGGACCAGCAGATTGTAAGGTTCAAGCAACAGTTTTACAAGAGCGAGCCTAGAACGTTCGCCTCCCGACAACACTTTGACTTTCTTGTCAATATCATCTCCGCGGAAAAGAAAAGCACCAAGAATGTCCCTGATCCTGGTCCTTATATCACCCTTTGCCACTGCATCGACTGTCTCGAACACAGTTAAGTTTTCATCCATAAGTTCGTCCTGATTCTGGGCGAAATAGCCTGTTCTGACATTATGCCCTATATTCAGAATCCCATCATGATCAAGTTCTCCGATAATTATCCTGGAGAAGGTGGTTTTCCCTTCACCGTTACGTCCGACAAATGCAACTTTTTCGCCTCTGGTTATGGAAATTGCAACATGGCTCAGGACTTTTACCGGACCGTAGTTCTTCGTAAGGTTCTCTGCCCTGACAACTACCGTACCCGACCTGGGGGAGGGAGGAAAACTTATGTTTACAGCACTTGTGTCTTCTTCATCCACTTCTATCCTTTCAATCTTTTCAAGCTGTTTGATTTTTGACTGGACCTGGATAGCCTTGGTCGCCTTGTACCTGAACCTTTCAATGAATTTCTCCGTATCCACGATCATTTTCTGCTGGTTCCTGTATGCGGCAATCTGCTGTTCCCTTCTCTCCGCCCTGAGAATTACGTATTTTGACCAGGAAGCCCTGTAGTCATAGATCCTGCCCAGCGAGATTTCGATGGTCCTGTTTGTTACATTATCGAGGAATGCCTTGTCGTGAGATACCATCATAACAGCTCCTGTGTAACCTGCCAGGTATGATTCCATCCATTGTATTGATTCAATATCAAGGTGATTCGTCGGCTCATCGAGAAGAAAAAGGGACGGTTTCCGGAGTATAATCTTTGCCAGTTCAATTCTCATCCTCCATCCGCCGCTCAATTCTCTTGTAGGACGGTTGAATTCTCTTCTTTCAAAACCAAGACCCATGAGTATCTGTTCCGTCTCGGCCAGATAGTTTGCCCCTCCAAGGATCCTGAACCTTTCCTCGGATTCGGTCAGGCGGTCGCATAGTCTTAGATAATCAGGCGATTCATAATCAGTCCTCCTGGCTATCTCCGAACTGCAGGTTTCAATTTCCTCTGACAGCGAAAGGATATCCGAAAAAGCTGATACGGTTTCATTAAAAACCGTGGTGGTATCGCTAACCGACATTTGTTGGGGAAGATAGCCGATGGTTACATCCTTCGACATGTCTATGATACCGGAGGTGGGACTCTGAAGCCCCGAAATAATTTTAAGAAGTGTGGATTTGCCTGCACCGTTTTTGCCGGTTAGCCCGATGCGGTCCTGATCATTTATCAGGAAGGATACGCTGGTCAACAGATCAAAACTTCCGAAAGAGACTGAAATATCCTGAACAGAAACCATAAAGTCGAAATTCGCCGCAAAGATAGGAAAAGTATAAAAGCTTCCGAAGCTGAGTTTAAAAACAGAAGAGTTATCTTTGCCCGTGTAAGTTTTGACCGGTATGGGATCAGTCGAATTTAAATGAACGGCTTTGAAAATATACAAACCACATAGAACGTGTCTGGCAATCCTGCCATTCATTCTGCTTCTTGCAGGCTCATGTAAAAAAGAAGTGGTACCCGATTATGATTATTACGTCTCAAAGGAGTTCAAGATATCATATTCCGCGCAGGAGATAGTCAGCCTGTTGAATCTGGTTTCTGCCGGATTTCCCGAAGTAAATGTTCTGAAGCAATCTGTTAGCGGTAATGTGGATGTTTATAAGATTGTTTATACTACAACCGTGGCAGGTGAAGCAATTAAAGCCTCTGGCCTTTTATGCGTTCCCGAAACCAGTGGGGAATACCCGGTACTATGTTTTCAGAACGGGACCAACACTGTAAAATCAAATGCCCCGAGTGCAAATGCCGGCAATCCCTTGTTTCAGATGATTGAATCAGTTGCAGGCATGGGGTATGTGGTTGTGATACCTGATTATCCGGGATTCGGGGAATCGTCGGGAATAGTTCATCCTTACCTGATAACTGTTCCAACCGTTCAATCAATAACAGATATGTTTTTTGCAGTAAGGGAAGCTGTCGGTAATGAGTTCCCGGGAATACAGCTTAAGAACGAATATTATCTGATCGGTTATTCACAGGGAGGATGGGCAACACTCAACCTGCATAAATCAATTGAGCAGGATTACTCCGATGATTTTAAATTGTCGGGGAGTGTTTGCGGTGCAGGCCCTTACGATTTGAAGATGCTTTTCAGCGACATGATAGGATCCCCGACTTACAAAATGCCTGTTTATCTGGGCTATATTGCATATGCATACAGTACATATGGCCAGTTTACCAATTCAGTCGGGGAGATATTCAACGAACCATATTCTCTTAAGATTGAAGATCTGTATGATGGCATGCATACCTCTGCACAGATAAATGAACAACTGACAATTTCAATACCTGAACTGATAAATGGGGACCTGATAAGCGGATTCTCAACATCGCCTGATTATTCAACAATAAGGCAGGCTCTCGAAGAAAACAGTGTCGGGGCATGGAAGACCCTGATCCCGTTAATGCTTATTCACGGAGGTGATGACACAAATGTAAATCCTCTGGCCACAGAAATGATGTATGATAAACTGATCGGGGAGGGGACCTCAGAGGAAATTTGTGTAAAAGTGATTATTCCGGGATTGGATCATGGTAAAGGTATTGTTCCCTGCATGATAAAAGGATTGATTTTTCTCAAGGAAATCAGGGATAAAAAAACAGCTTATTTCGAAGACTGAATATTTAAAAAGAGAGTGTGAGCAGAAAAAAAGAGCATCCTCTGCTGGAGCATGTGAGGATCACTGATATAGGAGCCGAGGGAAACGCGCTGGCAAGGGTTGAGAATATGGTTGTGTTCGTGCCAATGCTGATCCCGGGGGATGTTGTTGATATTAAAGTTATCAGGAAAAGGAAAAAGTATCTTGAAGGCAGGGTATTGCGATTCAGGGAATACTCTCCCGACAGAACTGCCCCGGTGTGCGCTCATTTCGGCATATGCGGGGGTTGCAAATGGCAGCATCTGCCATATCGGCTTCAGCTGTTTCATAAGCAGAAACAGGTTGCAGATAACCTCGGGAGGATAGGGAAAGTGAGCTTGCCGGCTATTGACGCGATAGCTGGTTCCGATGACCAGTACAGGTACCGGAACAAGCTGGAGTTTACATTTTCAGACAGAAGGTGGCTTACACCGGAGGAGATCTCTTCGGATAATGAGTTTGCAAAGGAAGATGCAATAGGCTTCCACATCCCCGGATTGTTTGACAAGGTCCTCGACATCAGGGAATGCCATTTACAGCCGGAGCCCTCAAATCTGATCAGAAATGCCGTAAGGGAATATGCTCATAAAGACAGAATGACCTTCTTCAACATGAGGGAACAGACCGGCTTCCTCAGAAACATGGTTATCCGCAACACCGTCGACGGCAGGGTAATGGTGATAATGGTATTCTTTTACGAGGATAGGAAAAGGAGGGAAGGTTTGCTCGATCATCTTGTTTCAGGGTTCCCGGAGATCACTTCACTTTATTATATAATCAACTCAAAGAAGAATGATTCCCTGGCTGATCAGGATCCGGTATTATATAAGGGAGAAGCCTGGCTCACCGAACGGATGGAAGGTCTGCAATTCAGGATCGGGCCAAAATCGTTTTACCAGACAAACACCAGGCAGGCATTAAAACTTTACACTATTGCCAGGGAATTTGCAGGGTTGCAGGGAAGCGAGACCGTTTATGACCTTTATACCGGAACAGGCACTATCGCCTGCTTTGTGGCAGGACAGGCAGGGAAAGTTATCGGTATTGACTATGTTGAAGAATCGGTTCAGGATGCAATTTACAATGCGGCGGCCAACGGAATTGGAAATGTGAGATTTTTCCCGGGTGATATAAAATCAGTGCTGAATGAACAGTTTTTTACCGAAAACGGTCTGCCTGATGTGGTGATTACTGATCCGCCCAGGGCAGGGATGGATGAAAAGGTCGTTGATGCAATAATCAATGCAGGGCCGGAAAAGATTGTTTACATAAGTTGCAATCCTTCAACGCAGGCAAGGGATATACAGATCCTGAGCAGAAAATATGAGGTGGTCCGTGTTCAGCCTGTCGACATGTTCCCTCAGACTCATCACGTTGAGAATGTGGTGCTTCTCCGGAAGACATAATTATTGTATTATAATTTTGCACTTTCTGACTGATTTCCTATTTTTGTCGCGCCTGGTTCAGGAACATATTGAATCGGGTGATGGGAGATCCTCCTTAGCTAAAGCTTCGGAGGACGAAGGGAGAGATGGGTGAGTGGC
>CAZTDW010000185.1:0-8147 GCA_964611835.1 uncultured Rikenellaceae bacterium
CAGGAATATGGGTGCCCAGATGGTTAAGGAAGTGGCTTCAAAAACAGGCGATGTTGCCGGTGATGGAACCACAACTGCTACTGTGCTTGCTCAGTCCATTATCAATGTAGGATTAAAGAATATCACTGCCGGTGCTAATCCTATGGATGTTAAACGTGGTATCGACAAAGCTGTAGAGCATGTAGTTAAACATCTTAAATCACAGGCTCAGGTTGTAGGCAATGATCTTGACAAGATCGAACAGGTTGCAAGGATTTCTGCCAACGATGATCATGAAATAGGAAAGCTTATTGCAGAAGCGATGAATAAAGTCCACAAGGAAGGCGTGATCACAGTTGAAGAGTCAAAGGGAACCACCACCTCGGTAGAAGTTGTTGAGGGTATGCAGTTTGATCGTGGCTACATTTCCGCGTATTTTGTTACAAATACAGAAAAGATGGAAGCCGAGCTTGAAAGCCCCTACATTCTTATTTATGACAAGAAGATCTCTTCGATGAAGGATATGCTTCCGATTCTTGAAGCAACAGCACAGACTGGCCGTCCGCTGCTTATCATCTCTGAAGATGTTGAAGGCGAAGCTCTTGCTACCCTTGTTGTTAACAGGCTGCGCGGCTCATTGAGGGTTTGCGCTGTAAAGGCTCCCGGATTCGGCGACAGAAGAAAAGAGATGCTTGAAGATATAGCAATTCTTACAGGCGGTACTGTAATATCAGAAGAAAAAGGCCTGAAGCTTGAACATACAACTCTCGACATGCTCGGAACATCAGAGAAAGTAACGGTTAACAAGGAGAATACCACCATTGTAAATGGTTATGGCGACAAGGAAATGATCAAAGCCAGGGTCGGTCAGATCAAACAGCAGATGACCACCACAACTTCTGATTATGACAAGGAAAAGCTTCAGGAACGTCTGGCAAAACTATCAGGCGGAGTAGCAGTTCTCTATATTGGTGCCGCTTCTGAAGTTGAGATGAAGAACAAGAAGGACCGGGTTGATGATTCACTTCACGCAACAAGGGCTGCCATTGAAGAAGGAATTGTACCCGGAGGCGGGGTAGCTTATATCCGTGCCATTTCTGCTCTTGAGAAACTCAAGGGTGACAATGAGGATCAGACCACCGGAATTGAGATTGTAAAACGTGCCATCGAGGAGCCTCTGCGCCAGATTGCAGTAAATGCAGGAAGAGAAGGCGCTGTTGTGGTCCAGGCTGTAAAGTCAGGTAAAGGTGATTACGGATACAATGCCCAGACTGATGAGTACGAAAAGCTTTATGCTGCAGGCGTTATCGACCCGGTTAAGGTAGTAAGGGTTGCTCTTGAAAACGCTTCTTCAGTCGCAGGAATGTTCCTCACAACCGAGGCTGTCATTGTTGAAGAAAAAGAAGAAAAGCCTGCCATGCCTCCTCAGGGAATGGGTGGCGGCATGCCGGGAATGATGTAATAAATAATTTAAACACAATTTAGTAGGGGCATTGCTTGCAATGCCCCTACATATTTTTTTATATTTGCACCTGATCAAAAAAATGATCCCCAGATGCATAGTATCCGTAATTTCTGCATAATAGCCCATATCGATCATGGCAAAAGCACTCTCGCCGACCGCTTGCTGGAAAAAACAAATACCATAAGTGCAAGAGAGTTCCAGGACCAGGTCCTGGATGATATGGATCTTGAGCGGGAAAGGGGAATAACCATCAAGAGCCATGCAATCCAGATGGAATATTGGATGAATGGCTCCAAATATATTCTGAATCTTATTGATACACCCGGACATGTCGACTTTTCATATGAGGTCTCCCGTTCAATAGCCGCATGTGAAGGAGCGCTTCTGGTAATTGATGCAACCCAGGGAATACAGGCACAGACAATATCGAATCTGTACATGGCCATCGACCATAATCTTGAGATTATCCCTGTCCTCAACAAAATGGATATGGCCAATGCAATGCCCGAAGAAGTCAAGGACCAGATAGTCGACCTGGTCGGCTGCAACAGGGAAGATATAGTGGAGGCAAGCGCAAGGACCGGAATGGGCATCGACAGGATTCTGACAGACATAGTGAACCGTATACCTCCGCCGGCCGGAGATCCCGATGCTCCCCTCCAGGCCCTTATTTTCGATTCAATATTCAATTCTTTCAGGGGCATTATAGCCTATTTCAAGATAGTGAACGGGACAATAAGGAAAGGCGACAGGGTTAAATTCGTAAGTACAGACCATGAATACAATGCTGAAGAAATCGGCGTGCTGAAGCTTAAACAGGACCCTCGGGATGTTCTGGGGGCAGGAGATGTTGGGTATATTATTTCAGGTGTAAAAGCCTCCTCCGAAGTTAAGGTAGGTGATACCATTACTCATGTCAAAAATCCCTGTGAAAAGGCAATATCCGGATTTGAAGACGTCAAACCAATGGTTTTTGCGGGAATATATCCCGTAGATGCTGATGATTACGAAGATCTCAGGTCCTCAATAGAGAAGCTTCAGCTGAACGACGCTTCACTGTCATTCATCCCTGAGTCGTCAGCAGCACTGGGATTCGGATTCAGATGCGGTTTCCTCGGATTGTTGCATATGGAAATAATTCAGGAACGACTCGACCGTGAATTTGACATGGACGTCATAACAACTGTCCCCAATGTTTCATTCAAAGTGTTCACCACAAAGGGGGAGGAAATAGATGTTCATAATCCCTCGGGAATGCCGGCTTTAAACTATATCGAAAGGGTCGAGGAGCCGTATATTATTGCCCAGGTAATCACGCTTTCCGATTATGTGGGTGCTATAATGAATCTGTGCATCGATAAAAGGGGAACGCTTAAGAACCAGGTGTATCTGACCCGCGACAGGGTTGAGCTTACTTTCGAGATGCCTCTCTCCGAAATAGTGTTTGACTTTTACGACAAGCTGAAAAGTATTTCAAAAGGTTATGCCTCTTTTGATTATTATTATTCATCGTATCAGAAGGCTGACCTGGTAAGGTTAGACATACTGCTCAACGGCGAAATGGTGGATGCGCTGTCGACGCTTATTCACAGGAGCCATGCCTACGATTTCGGCCGGAAGATGTGCATCAAGCTGAAGGAGCTTATTCCGCGCCAACAGTTTGATATTGCCATCCAGGCAGCTGTAGGAGCGAAAATCATATCACGGGAAACGGTAAAGGCTGTCCGCAAGGATGTTACTGCCAAATGCTACGGCGGTGATATTACAAGGAAGAGAAAACTTCTGGAAAAACAGAAGAAGGGGAAAAAGAGAATGAGACAGATCGGAAATGTGGAAGTCCCCCAGCAGGCTTTTCTGGCGGTTCTTAAACTTGACTGACAAAAGTACCCGGAAAATGAACTTTACTGTCAAACCAAAGATTTTCAGGGATCTATAGTTTGTTTTAAAAAAAAGACTATTTTAGTGCCCGGAAAAGGGACTTAAGATATCTAACCCTTCAATCTAACCTAAACTTACTACCCTGACCGGATGAAAATCGGGTCAGGGTTTTGTTTCAGCATATCAGCCTGTAGCCTCTTCCATGGATATTGAGGATCTTTACGGAGGGATCCTTCTTCAGATATTTCCTCAACCTGGTGATATAAACATCCATGCTCCTGGCATTGAAATAATTATCATCAATCCATATGCTTCTGAGTGCGTAATTACGTTCAAGGATCTCATTCTTATGACGGCAAAGCAATTTAAGAAGCTCCGATTCCTTTGTGGTGAGGCTTGTGGTCTGATCACCATGGTTCAGAAGCTGTCTTTTATGGTCGAACGAATAGCCTCCTATGCGGTAGACATCTTCTGATTTGGATGTTTCGGTTGTAGCGGTTCTGCGAAGAATGGCTTCAATCCTGTAAAGCAGTTCCTCCATCGAAAAAGGTTTGGTGATGTAATCATCTGCCCCGGTTTTAAACCCTTCAATGATATCTTCTTTCTGGTTTTTTGCAGTAAGAAAGATTACAGGCATTGAAGGATTTATGTTACGAATCGATCTGGCCAGCACCAGCCCATCCATCTCAGGCATCATTATGTCGAGAATGCAGAGATCATAGGTTTCTGAAGAAAAAGCTTTCAGCGCCGATTTCCCGTTCATTGCAAGCGTTGTATCATAGTTTTTGGCAGCAAGATATGTTCTGAGTAATGCACCCAGGTTGCTGTCATCCTCTGCAAGCAGTATTTTCTTATTCATTTCGTTCCGTTTTGGGGGATAAACAATATGAATTTGGTTCCTTTATTTATCTGGCTCTCTGCCCTGATACTTCCATTGTGCTCCTCGACTATCTTTTTGACGTATGTAAGTCCGAGGCCGAATCCTTTTACATTATGAACGTTGCCTGAATGTACACGGTAAAATTTGTCATAAATCCTCTTCAGGTTCTCCTTGCTTATGCCAATACCCTTGTCTTCAACAGTAATATTGATACCCTTTGCATTATCGTGCGTGGTAATGGTTATATCAGGCTTGCCCTTTGAATATTTTATGGCATTGTCAATCAGATTTGAGATTGCATTAAGGAAATGTATCTCATCCAGCATGAAAACAGATTTCTCAGACCTGAAATCCTTTTTTATGGAGCCGTCAAGGTTTTGGATCTGCAGTGAGAAATTATCCACCGCCCTGCTGATTATGTTATGGACGTCCATCATAGTAAAATCAAGCCTGGTCTTCATCTTTTCAAAAATCGCCATCTGAAGAACCTTTTCCACCTGGAATTTAAGCCTCATGCTTTCATCTGAAATAATTTTGGCCAGGTGGTCGGTATTCTTTTTCCTAGCGGAGATGCTTTTATCAGCAAGCATCTGGGAGGCAAGCGAAATTGTTGAAATTGGCGTTTTCAGCTCATGGGTCATATTATTGATGAAATCATTTCTTATCTCCGACATTTTCTTCTGCCTCAGTATAACAATAAATGTCCCTGTTGAAAGGAAGAGGAGCAGTAGGGTGAACAGAAGGGATAAAATCCCAAGGCTGCCTACCTTTTCAAACTTGTACTGGTTTTCCTGATGGCAATACATTACAATCTGGTTCTGACCGGGGACAGGGTCATTCGGGAAAAGCTGGATGATAAATTTATTTGTTCCCGGTTTATCCGTAAAACCCGGGGTGCTCCAGATTGTTCCAAACCTTCCCGATCGGATTGAAAACTCAAAGTCAAGATGGATGCCTACATTATTGAGTGCGCTCCTTATCTGCCTGTTAATTTTTTCCGGCACAATTCTGTCTCTTATATCGGGTGTGGAGTGCAGTATGTTCTGCATAACGCTCTCAAGAAAGATTATTTTGTTGCTTACCCGGCCTGTGATACCAGCACTGATCGTTTGAGCCGACGGCTCTGTTATCTCTTCATCGGGGATCGGTGAAATCTCCTTGGCTGAAATATAAATTTTCTGGCCTGCATTTGTTATAATTATCGGCTTGTCAGAATTATTCAGGCCGTATTCCTTAAGCAGCCTGGAGTCAGGCTTGTAGCCCTGAAGCTTTTTTGCAAGCGGTGAGTTGGCAGGTACAATTGCAGTCACTGAGTCTGATGACTCCGGATCTATTTCTTCAATGATACGGTCAATAAGTTCCTGCTCCTCAAGTGCCAGGACAACAGATTCCAGAGCTTTGTTGGCATTGTACCTGAACTGCTGGTCGGTTATGGCAATAGCGTTTTGGATCCAGTTCAGTTGAATGAGGATTAAGCCTGAAATAGCAAGAAAGAAAAGTACGGCCAGAAGTACTATTGTTTTCCGCTTCATATAGTTACAAAAGTAAGTGTATATATCTTATCTGGCCTGTCTTTAACTTATTTTAACAGCGGCCTGCCCGTAAAGATCATACAGAATTCTGATTACCATAGTTTCTCAAATTTAAGAATCGCGGTATCATTTTACAGGCGGCCAGGTAAAATCAGGGTCTGATGCAATAAGCCCGGGAACAGTTAATAAAAGTTTAAAATATTGTTAATTTTCAGCTGTTTAAGAAGAATTATTTTTTTTATTGTTTAAAGGTGTTTATCTTTGCAAAAGGTTTGGCATGATATTTGAATTATTAGTCAGGAGGTTTTTTTCATAGGTTAGGTTAGTTTTAGGGTTATCAGAAAGTGAGCCGTTCCGGTAAAAAGGAGCGGCTCTTCTTTTTAGTCTATTCCTGACTGAACCGGTCAGGAAAACAGAAATTTCAGGTTTTTATCCTTTATAGTATTCACTTCAATTTTAAAAACGGCGGTCACCGTATCGATTTCCCTCAGTTTTGTAATTAAATCCTGCGAAATGTAAGCCTTTCCGGGATCATAAATTTCAAGCAGATAATCGATATTACCGAGCTTTTTAAGAAGAAAATCAGCACCCGACCGGTTTGACAGGAAGTGCAATGAGGCATCGGGCAATGATGTTGAATCGGAGAATCTTGTAAAGCTCAGATCTTTTCCGGGAGTGTCATGGATCTCAACCGGCGGAGCACTTTTAAGATTTACCCCCAGTTTCCTGTTCATCTTAAGTGCGAGCTTATAATGTGGGTCAGTGCATACCATCCCGATAAGCGTGATATCATCGTAAACGCTTACAGGTAATTGTACTTTTGTTATTCTCTGTGAACTTTTCATTACAGGAATTCCTGACCTCTAAGTTAACAAATGAACGGTTTATTGAAATATATCTGAAGATATATCTTCCAGTTTTGTCCATGCTTCTCCTGCAGCTTCCTGCTCAGCTTCCTTCTTTGAGGCACCCTGTCCGGTACCATATATCTTTCCGTCGATCTTAAGGATTGCAGAGAAGACTGATTTCTTCATTTCGAAATCATAGTCTTCATTGTACGAGAATGTCAGGTTGGATTTATGCTTTTGAACCCATTCAAAGACAAGGCTTTTATAGTCAGTGTCTTTGCTTATTATCTTATCAAGGTCCAGGTAGCAGTTGAGTACTTTTGATATGAAAAGCTTTTTGGTTTTCCTGAATCCTTTGTCGATGAACAATGCTCCGATGAGTGCTTCGAGTGCATCGCCGAACAGGTTTCTGGTGACCTGGCCGGGGCCGATGTTGCTGACAAGGATTTTGTCAATACCCAGAGATAATGCGAGTTGATTCAGCACTTCCCTGTTTACTATCCTCGAGCGGATCTTTGTCATAAATCCTTCACTGGCGTCGGGAAATTTCTCGAACAGATAATCAGAAAGTATGGCATCGAGTATGGCATCGCCGAGATATTCAAGTCTTTCATTGTTTATTCTCGTGCCGTCGGCGAGGGTATAAGATGCTGACCTGTGAATGAAAGCAACCTCATAAAGGCGCAGATTCCGGGTATTGAAGCCTAGGAGATCTTTTAAAGTGGCAGCGAATTCCTGTTTGTCAAGAATATAAGTGCCATTCTTTTTTTTCCGGAAAAAGGACACTAAAAGTCAGCTTTTTTAATGACGATGGAAGCGTTATGGCCTCCGAATCCAAAAGTATTGCTTATTGCGATATTGACCTTTCTTTTCTGGGCTTTGGCAATGGTGAGATTCAGATCAGGATCAATTTCCGGGTCAGGAAACCTGAAATTTATTGTGGGAGGTACTATATCATTCACCACAGACATGATAGAAGCAATAGCCTCAACAGCTCCGGCAGCTCCAAGAAGATGACCAGTCATCGACTTTGTTGAACTAATGTTAAGCTTATAGGCATGGTCGCCAAAAACCCCTACAATGGCTTTTGTTTCTGATATGTCACCAAGAGGTGTTGCCGTACCATGAACATTGATGTAATCAACATCAGTGGGTTTTATTCCTGCATCCCTGACTGCAAGGTCCATTACCTTTACGGCACCAAGTCCGTCAGGATGCGGTGCGGTAAGATGGAATGCGTCAGCAGTCATTGCAGTGCCTATTATCTCGGCATAGATTTTCGCTCCTCTTGCCCGGGCATGCTCGTACTCTTCAATTATCAGTGCTCCGGCACCTTCTCCCATTACAAATCCGTCCCTTGTTTTGTCGAAAGGTCTTGAAGCAGAATGGAATTCCTCGTTATTTGTAGATAAAGCCTGAAGGGCATTGAATCCGCCTATGCCAGGCTCATTGATTGCCGCCTCTGATCCGCCGGAAACGAATATATCAGCTTTTCCCCACTTGATATAGTTTACGGCATCAATCAATGCATTTGTTGATGAAGCGCATGCTGAAACCGTACTGAA
>CAZTDW010000186.1:0-8044 GCA_964611835.1 uncultured Rikenellaceae bacterium
AATACCACAAATATTTCATAAGGTTCAGTGAATTTTCTTTATATTAATATTTAAGTTTCGCATTTGAAAAATATAATTGCCAGCCAATTCTTTATGTAAGGAAATAAACTCACAACTTTTTATTTACTTAATGTTCTGAATTTAGAAATTATTTATTTTCCCATTGTTTGACTTAGTGAGTACTCGTGGCACCTGGTGGTAAAACCAGGTCATTTATTTTCAATATAAAGATATTGTATTGTCCTGTTCAAATATTCCGATAATCCGGAAAAATCAAATATCCAAAACAAATTGAATTCACTATAAATGATTTATTCGCTACAAAATGCTAACTTTTCGACTGTTTAACCAAACTTTCAGACCATGAACCGACGAAATTTTATCTCGCATAGCATCGGAGCATCCATTGCAGGTCCTGCAATTATTAATGAACTGTCAGGAATCAGTGAAAACGGAACTTATTCAGGAAATATGCTACCTCAACAGATTAAAAGTCCTCAGGAAACAAAACTTATAGTAAAACCGGTTATGACGAACATGTATCATACGGATATGTGGGAAGGACCGTGCAGGTTCAATGTTGTCTCGTCTGAACAGGAAAGGAAGAATGCCCTGACTTCTTTTGATAGTTTCAAAAAAAGGATCGGTGCTAAAGAATATGGGATAGATAGTGCAAATGTCAGCATGCTGGAGCCGGCCCTCTTGCTTTTCGTGGAAGATTTCAAGCTTAAAGAGGAGGATCTGAAAAAACTCGATGCTGAGGCAATGTCTGCGGATGTGCTTTTGGTAGATCCCAGCGGTTCGTCAGTTGCAACATATGACCTGGCGGTAAGATATAAAAAACCGGTGGTAATAGCCTGGGGATTGAACTGCAGGACAGTGGACATTTCTGCATATTGCAGAAGCAAGGGTCATGAAGTTTTTATTCCCGATTCAAAGTCAGGAATTAGTGATATCATGGCTTTGCTACGCGCAAGGAAAATTCTTGCCAATACCAGGATCCTGTACCCGACCGACTGGGGTTGGCCCTCGGTTGCCTCTGTTGCAGGCATCAATGAGCCCTACGCTCTTAAGGAAAAATTCGGTACGGAACTGAAAAGGATCTCCTATGCCGAGCTGTCATCGGCTGTTGAAAGTACGAAGAAGAACAGTTCCGAGATGAGGCTGGCGTCGGAGATGGCCGAAACGGTTTATAATAATGCAGAGAAAAGTTACATCGAAAAGCAATATGTGGCCAGGAGCATGGAGTTCTATCTTTCAGTGGTGAGTCTTATGAATAAATATAATTGTAACGCGTTTACAATTGAATGTTTTGAATTCTGTTCAAGCCGGCTGCCCCAGAAGTGGCAGATAACCCCATGTCTCCTCCACACAATGTTCAAGGATCTTGGCATATCTTCTGCATGTGAAGGAGACCTTGGAGGACTTCTTTCTATGAACCTGTTGATGTCCGTTTCAAAAAAATCTCCTCATTTCGGTAACATGTTCATGGGTGAAAACGGCGTTATGGAAATTAACCACAGTGTACCCGGAACAAGAATGAACGGATTCAGTGAGGCACCTTTAAAATACCAGCTTGGAAGGTTTGTTGAAGCAGGATGGGGAACCAAGGCAGTAGTGGATTTCATGCAAAATGATGAAAAGAACATTACCGTTGCCAGGATGAATCCTCAGGCGACGGGATTACTTGTACTAAAAGGTAAGCTTACGGGGTCAAAAGGTGCTGATGAAGATCTTCGCGGTTGCTCGGTTTCCGCATTCATGGTTGGTAAAGAGAGCGGCAGTGCCGAAGAATTTATGAGGAAACAATCCGATTATGGTAATCATCTTGCATGGGTATATGGTGATTATTCATCACAGCTTGAAAGACTTGGTAAAATTATCGGAATAAATGTTGAAGTGTGTTCCTGAGTGCAGCTGGGACGAAAAGCTTTATCGGGTCAGAAACTCAATTTTCTGAAATACCAATCCATAGTGGGTACCAGGGGGATTTATGCCTATTGTAATCCCATTCCAGTCAGGCGCATAGTTACCGGAATACAGCAGCCAGGCTGTTTTGCCATCACTGCTGATGAATTTTGACGGTATGTTTACAAAATAAGCCTGTTCACCGAAGTACTTCATGTATGTTATCAGTCTCCAGTCACCCGTTAGTGAATCAGATTCAAGGATATAGGTATTCATCCGGGCACATGTATTGCCGCCGTCAGTAATACACATTATGTACTTTTTCAAGGGCGCATTATAAGTTACAGTAACACAGCCCATATTGTTATCCCATTCAATTATTGGCTTTATCAGTTTGAAATCATCGGTCCAGACAGGGTTGCTGTTAATATCTTTTCCCGAGTAAAATTCATATTTGGCAGGATCATTTATATTTTCTATGGACGGCGTAACTCTGATAAGATAGATCTGATCCCCATTTATCCAGCTTGTATTCCAGAACCTCGGATTTTTGTCATAAATATCAGCACCATGTGCTACCAGGTAGGCTTTCCCATCAGGGGAGTGCTCCATATTCTTTCCGAAATCCACAAAGTGGGGTGATCCGATTTTTACGGGGTAGCCTCCCATACCATGTTCTCCGAAAATAGGTTTTGCAGGAGTGTGAGGGGTATCTGTCCAGTTTTTTCCATAATCGGTGGAATATCGGAAACCGACGAAAGGTCCCATATGAGGCCAGTTTACTGTGATATCCCCATAAGGTGTTGATCCGTAAGGTGAAAGACAGTATGTCCCATAATACCAGACGCCATCATAAACAAGACTTCCGCAGGGATAACGTCCCCCGTAAGGGTATGGATCAGCCTGGTGCAATCCCAATACATCAATCTTAATGTCAAGGGGATCATTGCCAATCATGACAGCCTGTCCGGTGGTGGCTTTCCTGAGTATCTGACCCGAGTTGTCAGGACTGCCATTATTCGCATAACCACTTGATGAAGAACTGATCCCTTTGGTGGTTCCGTCGGTCCATGGTGAATAAAGTTTATCATCCGATGCCCATGAGGGATACCAGGTATCACCATAAGTAAAACCACTTTTGATGCCCAGGAATTTTATAGCCCTGATTTCTTCCGATTGTTTAAAAGGGCATCCCTGGGGTGGTTGTGATTTCCAGACGAACGGTTCAAAGTATAAAACATCAGGCCTTACCTGGTCCTGGCCATACAAAATTAAAGGAGCTATAATCAGCAGGTAAAAAGCTTTCTTCATATATCTACAGAAAATTAGACAGATACCTCTTGCTCAGGACAAGCGCATGCTTGCGATCATCGAGCGATCCCTCAAAATTCTTATCCTCAACCTCTATACAGGCACACCCTGAATACCTGATATCATTAAGTGCCGATATGAATTTGTTCCATTCAATATCCCCTAATCCGGGAAGCTTAGGGGAGTGGAACTCAAGCGGTGCAGCCATAATACCCACCTCATTCAGTTTTTCCCTGTAAACCTTTGCATCTTTGAAGTGAACATGAAATATCTTTTCCCGAAATTCATACAATGGTCTGAGATAATCCATCTGCATCCAGAGCAGATGCGAAGGATCATAATTCAATCCAAAATATTCACTTTGTAATTCAGCGAACATTTTTCTCCAGATCACCGGTGTGGTTGCAAGATTATTACCTCCCGGCCATTCATCCTTTGTGAAGATCATGGGACAGTTTTCTATGCCCACTTTTACTCTTTTCGATTCGGCATAACCGATCAGGGAAGACCAGACATTTTTGAAGATTTCGAAATTTTCATCCACCGATCTGAGTTTATCCCTTCCAATGAAAGTGTTGATCCTGTTAATGCCCAGCAATGCTGACGCATCTATAACTTTCCTGAGGTGGGTAATATAGAAACTTTGCTTTTCCAGGTCCGGATCAAGTGGATTGGGATAATAACCAAGTGCAGATATCTCGACACCTTTCGATTTGAGATAATTATTGATATCTGTGCATTTACGGTCATCCAGGGTATCCACATCAATATGTGTAACGCCTGCGTATCTCCTTTCAGCTTTGCCCAGGGGCCAGCAGCATACCTCAACACATTTGAATTCATTTGCCGATGCAAAATCGATAAGCTCCTCAAAACTCAATTCGGGAACTATTGCGCTGACGAAACCTAATTTCATAGACAAAATTTTTGTTTAAAATACAAAAAATAAAATAATTCCTTTTGCAAACCTTCAGAATAAGACAATAGTACCAATCTGTTTATCCAATCCTTCTTAAAGATCCTGAAATTTATAGTCAATGGAATTAATATCTGATTTATTAGAAGATATTATGAGAATTATTTCTTTAATGACAGTCTCACAGGAAGGCTCAGATCGCCAACCGGCAAACTTGTAAGTGTAGTCACAGATCTTGGAAGCAAAATTATTTCAAACTCTCCAACTCCTGATAAAATGTTTTCATAGAGTTGAATTCCTTCTGGCATCGGTCCGGAAACTGACATGTGATGCAGGATTGGCTTTATCAGGGATTTATCAACGAGGATTTTTACAGTAACAGGTGTAATTTTATCGTTCAAAATCATAATGGTAAGATCGTCATTTTCAGGTGATGACAATGCAGTAGAAAAGATCCCTTCAGGGTCACCGGTAATAGTAGTTTCCTTTACCTTCCATCCTGGTTTCACATACCGGGAGGTAACGGAGTGAATATAATAAACCGGCCCGTATGGTTTAAAGACATAATCCGGATCAGTTTGTGTAAGTGCTCCGAAGTTTCTCCATGTATCGCCGTAAATATGAAACTCCCACCTGGCAAGGCCTGCTGCCCCGTGATTAAGCATCCGGAATAGATATGCAGTGGTGGAGAGGGCACCATCGTAAACCAGCGTATCAACATCCACAGCCTGTGATCCAGCGCCGTAATTGCCAAATTCACCAATGACAAAAGGCAGTTCCTTTCCGGGTATACTCCTGAGCCTGTCAATTAATTTACTGTAAGCTACTATGCTTTTATCCATTTTTTCACCCCTGAAAGCAGAATAATCGTGATCGCAGATAATATCCAGAATCGAACCGTATTTGTCAAGCATTTCAAGAATATGTCCAGGATTGCCTCCGGTTGAGGTATCAGGGCCAAGAAGCTGTATATCATCACGTAATCCCAGTTTCCTCAAATGTTTGTCGACAGCAAGGTATAGAGGCCAGAAAGTTTCAGGATAATTTGATTTAGGACCAGTATATGCCCATATTCCGTTTGGCTCATTCCAGAGTGATAAAGCCCATATGCACTGATATTTTTTCTCTATTTTCAGGTGATAGATCAATGTGGCAATCGCTTCTGCGAATTCCTCATTATTGTCAGGATGTGCCAGTATCCAATTCTTATCCTGGTCTGTCATCCACCTGGCTCCGAGTCTCCAGTTCGTTACCAGAACCCTGATCCCCCTTTTTTCCGCCTGATCAAAGAAGATGTAGTGCCTCTTCATTCTTTCAGAGTCAAAAGCAAGATTAGTCCATTCTGTTTCCCGGGGATCATCATTGTCATTCTCCGGTTCCCAGTCAGTAATCGTGACCGCATGCCTTAGCCAGTGGCACCCACTCCATTCCATAAGGCCAAAATACCGGTCCCAATCTTCAATGGAAAAGTCTCTCTTTACCCATCTTCCTTCAAGACAGGTAGCTTCGTTCCACCCTATACCAATATCAAGACTTCCAGTCAGTTTGTCGTTTACGTTCATCTTTATTGCTTCTTTTTTATCTCCCATCTCCTGAGCTGAACAATCATTCCAGGAAAAAAGCTTCGGAAGCATCAGGACTACTGTGCAGAAAAGCAGATATTTGAATGAATTCATGACAAAATGGATTTTTTTCCCATAAAAAGTAATAAAAAAATACAACATAAGAAATTAGACATTATCAAAATATATACGAATCAAAAAACACCGGGAAGATCTCAAATTAAATCATGATTTTTTTCATGAAAAGCAGATTACTCCCGGGAGAAAATTCTTCATGTCCGGTAAGTAATAAAAGACGAATAAATTTTCAAATGTCAAGAGATGAATTAAATTCATTTCAATGTTATAGTATAATTTGTGTGAATAAGTAAATTTACGAATATGAAAATTACAAGCATGAAACGTATCCTTACAATTTTATTTGGCTTATTATTCATGCTGCTTCTGTTATCAGCGCAAACCATCAGTAAATCAAATGAGACTCCGGTTGCTGACTCTTTGAAAATAGGGCATTTCAGCAAAAATGAACCAGTTGTTCTGAATAAAGGAACCTCCTGTTCAGCTGTTGTTTATGTCAGTAACCGGGATATGGATAAGCTTACCTTTAAATGGGAGATCACGCCAGAGGCATTATATGATTCCTACGCATGTCAGGGGGTAAAGGTTTCCGAACCGGTAAGCGGGCTGATAAACGGAGAAGGAGACTCTATCTCCTTCAGGGCTCCTTTAAGAGCAGGGGCATACAGATTGTTCGCCCATGTATATGACGGCAGCGGAAATTTTTCTACAGCGGATCTTCCGTTTTTTGTTTCGCCTGATCTGAATGGAGCCAGTGATCTGGGCCGGTACACATCACGGACACTCAATCTGTTGAACAGCAGCACGCCTGAAAGGAAAAACCATGTTAAGATCCTTGTGTACGGACAATCAATAAGCGAACAGGAATGGTGGCTTGCAGTCAAAAAGCACGTTGAGGAAAAGTTCCCGAATGCCGATATTGACATGAGAAATCTTGCAATTGGAGGGTTTGCTGCCCAGTATCTTTACAAAACAACCGAGATGGATGTCAGCGCTTTTTATCCTGATCTTGTCCTCCTTCACATTTACGGAGATCCGGTATATTATGATTCTGTCCTCTATACCATAAGAAGCCGCACAGCAGCAGAGGTTGCAATTATGACCGACCATTATACCGGGCCGAACAAATGGAGCGATACCATGTCATATCACCTGCTTCCTTCAATGGCTGACAGGTACAACTGTGAAATAATTAACATTAGGGATTCATGGAAGGAGTTCCTTGAAGAAAGCAGACTTGAGCCATCAGCGTTGCTTAGTGATCAGGTCCATCTCAACCGGTATGGGAATCTGGTCATGGCGGAACTGGTAAAACAGGTTTTCCAGTATAAACAGGAGTTTCCACCTGATCCGTTCGGTCTGAGCAAAACCTACTCACCGGGAGAAGACCTCGTGTTCAGGGGCAAAACCTTGACAATGCCTTTCTATGGCAACAGGGTGGTTGTTAAAACCGGAAGGGCAACTGAAAAAAATCCCGATTCGATTCAGGTTCTGGTTGACGGCCTTCCTCCGTCATCGTTTCCAGGAGTATATTTCATGTCGAGACCGGCAAACCCTGACGGAAGAAAATGGCCCTGGCTGCTGCCTGCAATGGTAAGGATAAGACACTCCGTTCCATGGATCAGTGAAGAATGGAAATGTACTTTCCTTGATGCTGAACCACCCTACAATGATTTTTCGTTCTCAATAACCGGTTCTGTGACGGGGAATGACGGAAGCGGGAATTCACGGGAGGACTTCTGGTCAGGTTCGGGACGAGCCATAATAAAAGGTGGTGATATAGAATCCGGCGGAGACTGGCATCTGAATCGTTCCTATAAGGTTCTTAAGACAACAGTAGGGAACAATGACTTTGTGACATGGAAAACCTTCCCCATAGGACGGGATTATGTAAGTGAAAGCTTAGCAGATGACAAAAACGGTGAAGCCGGACAGGTTTTGTTTCAGGGAATACCCAATTCGAACCATGTCCTGAAGCTTAGAAAAACCGGGAAAAAGGCACCTGTAATTAAAGAGATAACTGTTTACAGACCACTGTTAAACAAGTAGGAGACAAGAGTCAGTCAGGAGGTGGATAAGGAGATCTGGCCGGCAAAGCAACAGATCAGCAATGATTCTGCCAATGATTAACATATTACAATTACTTATTAATAAACCTGAAAATATTAATGATATCACTTACATTTATCCTGAATGACGACAATTATTTTCTTTTAGAACCTGGTATAAACATTTAATCATATGAAAATCTCTGTCAGACTCATATTGA
>CAZTDW010000187.1:0-4160 GCA_964611835.1 uncultured Rikenellaceae bacterium
CTGACCACATTCATCATTAACCGTGCAGTTGTATACATACGTTCCCGGATCCAGCAGGTTTAACGGATCATAAACAGAATTTGTGGCCCCGTCAATGGGATTGCCATTAAGATTCCACTGATAGGAGTAAGGAGGGTTTCCTCCCGATACAGGTACGTTGAAAATCAACTCGCCCGGATTGAAGTTCGGGCAGACTGTAATAGGATCAGTATTGTGTGCACCGGGATTTAATGGTGAAAGTGATCCAATTTCAACTGAAATCGTGTATATGCAGGCATTACTGTCCATAATAAACAGAGTGTAGTTACCTGCCGGCAGACCTGTCCTCAGGGGAGATGAGTCATAATTTATACCGTCATTGCTGTACAGGTATGGCGGAGTTCCTCCACTAGCTGAGATTGTGGCGGTTCCGGTTGACTGGTTAAAACAGGTGGGGATTGTTGCCGAAACAACTGCATCGAATGGATCTGGCTCGGTAATATCAAGCGTGCCGGTGATATCTGTGCAGCCATCAGATGAAATGCTCCATGCATATCCTGAGCCCGCCGGGACTTCAAAAGACTGTGATGTGATGTTGGTGTTAACCGGGGGAAGAGTACCAAAAGTAAATGTATAGGGAGTATAGCCTCCTGAAGCTGTCATTGTTACAATGGCATTGCTTCCATTGCATGGGATGGGAGTGGTGATTGAAGCACTCCCTGTAAAAATATCACATTGACCGGATAAAAAATTCCCTGACAATAACAATAGACACAAGATAAACGAATAGATTTTGATCTCGTGTTGCAAATAAAGATTTCCCCTTCCTGTTACAGGGAATGGAAAATGCTCATCGAGATCACATGACACCTGATTGAAAACCGGTGCGCGGGATGACATACTTATTCCAATAATTTAGCAGCGATAACAAATTTACGAAATACAATCAGAAAATACAACATCAATTCCGATTCAGACCGATAAAAATAATTTAAGAATTAAGCTTGTTTTGTCAGATGTTATTTGCAACAATTCCTATAAAAAGTAACAGCATTCG
The DNA here is from genome assembly GCA_964611835.1 of uncultured Rikenellaceae bacterium. GTDB lineage: Bacteria > Bacteroidota > Bacteroidia > Bacteroidales > VadinHA17 > LD21. The sequence goes on from CAZTDW010000187.1 coordinate 1,037, forward strand.
ATTAAATTCACAGGATTAGAATTTTTCTAAGTTTGAACTTCAAAACTGGCTATTACGCATCCCAAAAAGAAGATTTCATGACAGAATCCGGCAAAGAATCCAGAGGAAGAATAAAGCTCCCGTCGAAAAGGGGTATAACCAGGCGTGATGCTGTAAAGGCCATAGGTATCATGTCTGCCGGAATGCCATTTATTAAAAGTCAAGCAGGTGAAATAAATCAGTCAAAACCGGAAAGAATGATAATACCCTATTTACTCCAGGAAGATCCTGTCCTGGCAGAAGCCATCAGCGATCTTGAATATCTTACTCCGGCCGACAGGTTTGTAGTTCAGCGCAGGGGCAATCCTGTGCTTACGGAGCTGCCCCGGGAAAAGCTGCCATCGATCGGACTGACACAGGAAACCTGGAAGCTTGAAATCATCCCCGATCCTGAAAGCAATTCCGAAGTGGGCAATCCTCTTACTATAGAAAAGGGTAATGCATTACTGTGGTCTGACCTGATGAGGTTAGCAGGTGATCATTCAGTCCGGTTTCTGCATGTGCTTTCCTGTACAAATGCACAGAAGCCATATGGCATGGGTCTGTGGGAGGGGATTCCCCTCCGTGATATCCTTTGGACCACAGAACCGGGGAAGAATATAAGGAGAGTTTGTTTTTCAGGTTACCACAACGATGATCCCGGACAGATCTTTAGAAGCTCACTGCCGTTAAGCAGAGTACTTGAAGAGGCTCCTGGCGAACTTCCTGTAATTCTTTGCTATAAGCTGAACGGCCGGTTCTTTTCACATGCCAACGGAGGACCTGTACGGTTATTTGTACCGGGATTATATGGCAATCGCTCAATAAAATGGCTTCAGAAGATCGTTCTGACCAATTTTCACCAGGCAAATGACACATACGCCGAATGGAACAATGATGTTGAAAGTCCTGTCAAAACATATGCACGTTTCATTAAGACACCTGAAAAAGTAAGGGCATCGCAAAAGTTTGCATTTACCGGCATGGCACAGGTTGGAATGTCAGGACTGAAAAAGGTACAGTACTGGATACATCCCTCAGACAAACAGATGCCTGATGATGATCCTTTTATGGCAGCCGGACAATGGGAAGATGCCATAATTTTACCTCCGCCCCGGAACTGGGGCAGCGACCTGCCGGACGGCAGACTGCATGATGTTATTCAGATTGATGCCTCAACAGGTCAGCCTGTCAGCTGGCCTCTTGAAAATACTATTGTTCACTGGGCTGCCCTTGCAAAAATTGACAGTCCGGGAAAATACGACCTGAGATGCCGGACCATAGATGCAAATGGGATTGCTCAACCAATGCCCCGACCGTTCGGACGGTCAGGGATTAATACGATTGAGATTGCCACGGTTACGGTTGAGATCTGAACAAAACACGGATCCCTTTGCAGTATCAGCCGATTATACCTTAAAGAATTACTTTTTTTGTAATTTTACTGTATGGAATTGTCAAAATGAGTTTGTTTTGATGTTATCTCTTGCCTCAAAAAAACCATATAATGAAAAAGAATGAAGATCAATTAATCACTGGCAGACGTGAGATGCTTAAGTTTATAGGTCTTGGTTCTGCTGCAATGCTGATGGGGAATTTCGGATATATTCCTTCGTCTGATAAATTTGACAACCCGGGCGTGGATCCGAAAAAACGTTCATTTATTACTACGGATCGAAGCAGTGTCGCCTTCACCACCGGTACCGATCGCCGGGCTATGATGTATGAGGTGATGAAGCCATTTGAGTCAAAAATACGAAAAGCAATCAAGGGGAAGCAGGTGGTTATCAAACCTAATATGGTATCGACAAATGTGCCTCTATGTGCGACTCATGCAGACGCTATCCGCGGAGTGATGGAATTTTTGGAACCCTTTTACAAAGGGCAGTTTATCATTGCCGAAGCATCGGGTGGCAATGGAGACTCAGCAGTCGGATTCAAAAATTATGGTTATCTGGATTTGCAGAAGGAACATGACGTAAGATTCATTGACCTGAACAAGTCTTCCGGTAGTCCTGTAATGATACTTGATCAGAATCTGTGCGCTGATAAAATTCAGATAGCTGATATTTTTGTAGATCCTGAATACTTTATCATATCATTATCGAGACTTAAGACGCACAATACCGTGATCATGACTGCGGCTGTGAAGAACATGACTATGGGAGCCCCGATGATAGTGCCGGGAGTCAATGGTGAAAAACCAATGCATTATAAAAGAAGGATGCACGCAGGAGGACCGCGGTGGCTTCATTTCAACATGTATCAGATGGCAAAGCATGTTCGTCCTGATCTGGCTATTATTGACGGCGTTGAAGGGATGCAGGGCAACGGACCCAGCAGGGGATTTGTTGCAGATCACAGGATCGCACTTGCAGGGGAAGATCTTGTTGCAGTTGACAGCCTCTGTGCCAGGCTTATGGGGATCCCGATAGAGAATATAGGGTATCTGAATTTCTGCGCTGCAGACGGATTAGGCATTATTGACCGGGATAAAATAGATATAATAGGGGACAAGGATCCTGATAAATACATAATGCAGTATAAGCTCAGTGACAACATAGATACACAGCTCAGGTGGAAGGAGCCTTTGCAGGTTTTGTAGAATTCGTCTCAAACCCTCTTATCACACGTCTACGGGAATCCACCTCACCCCCTCTTATCCCCCGCTCCCAGAAGAGCGGTGGACGATAGGTCGGTGATGAGATTTTAAGTTTTTTATTCATATTAGAATTAGTGCAGAATGCAAGTCCCTCTCTCTCTGGGAGGGAGGGCCGAGCGTCAAAAAAACACCCGGTGGGTGTTTTTAGCGAAGGAGCCAGGTTGCAGGGAAGGCAACCCCCGGTACAAAGGGATTACCTCCACTCTGCCAGTGGGCAGATTGTCGGTGATCCCTGAGGGAGATCCCAGCAACATCAATTGCCCCAATGGCTCCTTCGTCGCCATTGATTTTTGTTTTGAGTTCGTGCTTCGCTCAGGCAAGCCTGGCTCGTACGACTCAAAACAAAAATCCCGAAGCATACGCTTCGGGAGCAATTGATGTTGCGGAGAGAGGGAGGGCCGAGCGTCAAAAAAACACCCGGTGGGTGTTTTTAGCGAAGGAGCC
>CAZTDW010000187.1:4260-8037 GCA_964611835.1 uncultured Rikenellaceae bacterium
AAACAAAAATCCCGAAGCATACGCTTCGGGAGCAATTGATGTTGCGGAGAGAGGGGGATTCGAACCCCCGGTACTCTTTTGAAGTACACACGCTTTCCAGGCGTGCCAGTTAAGCCACTCCTGCATCTCTCCCTTTGTCCTCCGTAGCTTTCTTTGACCTCCGTAGCATTTGCGTAAGAGGTAGCGAAGGAGGATCTGCCATTTTAAAAGCGCCGCAAAATACAAAATATTTCAGAATCTCCCACTGTACCAGACCTAAATCCATGTACTGGATTTATCTCCTTCCCCCTTCAGGGGGAAGGCCGGGAAGGGGGTAGCTTCAGCATGTAATGACTGTATTAAGCTTCTGGAATCATGAATGTAAAGCCGTTTAGAGGGAATTTTTTAAATCTGAAGTCAGGTTATCTCCCCGGCAATCGACCTTTCAAGCCGGCTGATTATCTCTTCCCTCGAGCTGCACGTCCCCAGCAGGAACATCAGCTTGGTAACCGATGCCTCTGAAGTAATATCTTTGCCGCTTATTATACCCGCTGCAAGCAGATCCCTGCTTGTCTCATAAAGTCCCATTTCAACACTCCCTCCATGACACTGGGTTACATTGAGGATTATACCCCCTTTCTCTATAAAGGACTTCAAATCTTCAATGAACCAGCTGTAGGTTGGTGCGTTGCCGGAACCGAATGTCTCGATGATCAGACCTTTTAATTTCGGAGTGTTTATTATGGATTGAACAAGATTGCGCCCAATGCCGGGAAAAATTTTCAGTATAGCCACATTGGTGTCGAACTTCTTGCTGACGGTCAGCCTCTTATCAGGATCACCATAGCGAATGAGATTGCGGTTGAATTTCAGATGAAGTCCGGAGATGGCAAGAGGGGGATGATTGGGTGAATTGAAGGCATCAAAATGCTCTGCACTGAATTTGGTTGTCCTGTTGCCCCGTGTAAGCTCATTGTCGAAATATATACACACCTCTGGAACCACAGGTTTTCCGTTTTCAAGCGCTGATGCAATCTCAATGGCTGTGATCAGATTCTCCCTGCCGTCGGTGCGAAGAAGTCCTATCGGAAGCTGCGATCCGGTAAAAATAACGGGCTTCTGAAGGTTCCCGAGCATAAAACTCAATGCAGAAGCAGAATAAGCCATTGTGTCAGTTCCGTGCAAAACGACAAATCCATCAAATTCCCAGTAGTTTTCCTCTATTATTTCCGCCATTTTTACCCAGACACCCGGATCAATGTTTGACGAATCCTTAACGGGATCGAATGAGACCGACCTCAGATCGAAACCGAATTTCCGCAACTCCGGAACGTGATCGGATATGTGCTTGAAATTTATAGGAACGAGCGATCCGATGACCGGATCATGCACCATTCCAATGGTTCCTCCCGTATATATTATCAGAATGGAGGTTTTAGTTTTGGTCTTCATATGCTTTGCTATAATCCAAAAAGCTCCGAAGATGTTGAATAAGTGATGGAAGCAACTTCTTTCTCACTCATTCCTAGTATTTCGGCAACTTTTTTATTTATAATGCAAAGATAAGAACTCTCATTACGTTTTCCTCGAAAAGGTGAAGGTGCTAAATAAGGAGAATCAGTTTCAAGTACAATATTTTTTACTCCAGCTTCCCTGACAATCCAGTCAAGGCCTGAATTCTTGAAAGTGACAATGCCTCCTATCCCCAGCTTAAACCCCATCATAATGGCCTTTTCAGCTTGTTCGGGGTTGCCTGTAAAAGCATGGAATACTCCTTTCAGTCCCGATCCCCTGAATTCTTCGAGAGCTGAAAACAATTCACCGAAAGATTCCCTGGCATGGATTACCACAGGCAGATTTTTGCTGAGGGCGTATTCTGCCTGCTCCCTGAATGCCAGAATCTGCTCATTAAGATGTGTTTTATCCCAGTAAAGATCAATGCCTATTTCTCCCACGGCGCAAAAGGAGTGTTCCCCTGCAAAGCTTTGTATTTTTTCGAGCTTAGACCGGTAGTCTTTTTTTACAGAGGTGGGATGAAGTCCGATCATTGGTATGCATACGCCCGGGTAGCGGTTTTCTGCTTCAATCATCCCGGGGTATGAGTCCGGATCGATATTAGGCATCAGAAGCTTTATTACTCCGCTTGTCAGGGATCTTTCTATAACCTCATCCCTGTCTTTATCAAACTCCGGAAGATAAATATGTGTATGTGTATCAATGAGGTTCATTATACAAGACCCTGGGCAAGCATGGCATTGGCCACTTTTACAAAGCCTCCTATGTTGGCTCCGTCGACGTAGTTTATGAAACCGTCGGCCTTTTTACCGTATTTAACGCAGGTAGTATGAATATCTTTCATAATAATATGGAGTCTTTCATCAACCTCTTTTCTCGACCATGGAAGTCTCATTGAATTTTGCGTCATTTCCAGTCCAGATGTGGCAACTCCCCCTGCATTTGCTGCTTTGCCTGGTCCGTATAATATTCCGACATTCAGGAATACTTCAACGGCTTCCATTGTTGAAGGCATGTTTGCTCCTTCAGCCACGCAAATGCATCCGTTCTTCACCAGGGTATGAGCTTCTTCAGCATTAATTTCATTCTGTGTGGCATTGGGCATCGCAATGTCGCACTTTATTATCCACGGACGCTTATCTTCAAAATATTCAACTCCGTATTTATCGGCATATTCCTTTATCCTGCCCCTGCGAACATTTTTCAGGTCCATCATGTAGTCAAGCCGGTCGCCGCTGATACCCTTTGGATCATAAATAAAGCCATTCGAGTCAGACATTGTCACGACTTTTCCTCCAAGTTCTGAGACCTTTTCTGCTGCATATTGTGCAACATTTCCTGAGCCTGAGATACATACTATCTTGTCTTTCAGGCTTTGCTTCCTGGTAGCCAGCATCTCCTGTGCAAAATATGTGGCGCCATAGCCGGTTGCCTCAGGACGTATTAGCGACCCGCCCCATTCAATACCTTTCCCTGTCAGAACTCCTGTAAATTCATTTTTCAGCCTTTTATACTGCCCGAACAAATATCCTATTTCCCTTCCGCCGACGCCAATGTCACCTGCAGGAACGTCAGTATCAGGCCCGATATGCCTGAACAGTTCTGTCATGAAGCTCTGGCAGAATTTCATCACTTCATTGTCGGATTTGCCTTTCGGATCGAAGTCAGATCCGCCCTTGGCACCGCCCATCGGGAGGGTGGTCAGGCTGTTTTTAAAGACCTGTTCGAATGCAAGGAATTTAAGTATACCCAGATTGACTGTGGGATGGAACCTCAGCCCGCCCTTGTAAGGACCTATGGCGCTGTTCATTTCGATCCTGAACCCTCTGTTTATCTGTATATCCCCCTTGTCATCCAGCCACGGGACCCTGAAAATGATGGTCCTTTCAGGTTCAGCAATTCTCTCAAGTATTTTTGCATGCTTGTATTTGGGATTTTCCTCAATAAATGGGATAAGTGATTCTGCCACCTCCTGAACTGCCTGATGAAATTCGCTTTCACCGGGGTTTTTTGCTTTTATCATCGCCATGAATTGCTTTACTCTGGGATCCATGAATATATATTTTTAATTAAAAATCGGCTAAAATTATTAAAAATGATAATTGAAGCAGTATTATAAATGTAAAAAATTGAGAAATTACAAGGTTTTATGATTATTTGTTGTTTTGTGGGATTCGCCTCACCCCCTCTTATCCCCGGATCCGAATACCTCACCCCCTCTTATCCCCCGGACTCGTCCTAAAAAAGGTTGACAGTTTTTTTGTTAATACTGATATAGGTTTA
>CAZTDW010000188.1:0-8016 GCA_964611835.1 uncultured Rikenellaceae bacterium
ACCGCAAGGATGAAAGCATAAAACTGTTCATGTCATGCGGAGACCAGCCCGGATATGCACCCTTTTATGCAGCACGGGCTGAACTACTCCGAGGTACCAACATCTCTCAAAGTGAATCAGATCTGAAAAAGGCACTTGTTCTTGACAATCAGTGGCGATATCAAGTGCTGCTGGCCGATTTTTACAATGATCAGAGGCAGTATGAAAAAGCCCTTTCAATTACAGCCCCTTATTATAAGCTGCATCCCGACAATTTTATCACAGGCTCCCTGCATGCAAAAACCTTGCTTCTGAACAAAAAATACCGTGAAGCTGATGCCGTACTGAAAAAGCTGAATATACTGCCTCATGAAGGAGCCACCAACGGCCGGGAAATGTACCGGGAAGTAAAACTTATGCAGGCGCTGGGTTCAATGGAAAGAAAAAGGTTCAGCGAAGCCATGAAATTCATTGCAGATTCCAGACTCTGGCCTGAAAACCTGGGAGTCGGAAAACCTTATGATGAAAACATCGATACACGGCTGGAAGACTGGCTTGCTTCCCTTTGCCTGCAGAGGCTGAACAGACAGGGCGAAGCAGGCAAAATGCTCGATAAAATAGTAAGCTTTAAGCCGTCGATTGAAAATGGCGTAAGGAACTTTACCCCGGCAAACACCCTGATATCCGCCTGGGCTCTGGAACGGCTTGGAAGTAAAAGAGAAGCATCGGATTTTATTGAAGAGCAGATAAAAGAGTTCCGGGGATACAGAGACCTAACATGGAGCAGGGCAATATTCGATAATGATAAGAATTTCTCTATCCCCGAAACCAGCAAGGATGCAAATATGAGGATAATAGAAAGACTTATCTCATCCGGATTATAAGAATAATTGGCCATATGCAATATCAGTACACTATGAATTGAATGGTTATTTTCCCGCGAGATCTTAATTACAGGAAACAAACAGAGCAGGATCCCAATGGCTAAGAATATATACCTGGTAACAGACCGGACAAACATCGAAAAGGCAGCCTTCCCTGTTATTGATGCCCACAACCACCTATGGGGCAACTGGCAGGTTGAAAAAGTAGTGGAAACGATGGACAAGGCAGGAGTGGTCAGTTATTGTGACCTTACCGGTAATGTGAGGATTGAGTTCACCGGAGGTGGTTACCGGATAAGTCACGGAGAAATTTCCGACTTTTTTGAGAATTGTGCACGAAGATATCCGGGCCGTTTTTACTGCTTTACAATGGCAAACCTCGCACAACCGGCCGACAAACCGCTTTTTGATGACCATAAACGCTTTGTGGATGAATTCATTGAGACGCTGAACCGGCATGTCAGCCTTGGCGCAAAGGGACTGAAGGTGCTTAAGGAACTGGGATTGTTCTACCGTGACGGGAGCGGATCCCTTATCGGATGTGATGATCCCCGGCTTTTTCCCATCTGGGAGGAAGCCGGGCGGCTGGGAATCCCTGTTCTGATACATCAGGCTGACCCGGCAGGATTTTTCGAACCCGTAACGCCGGAAAATGAACATTATGATAACCTTAAAAAGTATCATTCATGGAGTTTTGCCGATCCTTCGTTCCCTCGTAAGACCGAATTGCTGAAACAAAGGGATAACCTTGTGAAACAACATCCCGGTACCAGATTTATACTTCCGCATTTTGCCAACTATGCGGAGAATATCCGGTATGTTTCCGTATTGCTTGATGAAAACCCGAATGTCTATATTGATTTCTCCGCCAGGATTGATGAGCTGGGTAGACAGCCCTATTCATCAAGGGAATTCTTCATAAAATATCAGGACAGGATAATCTTCGGCACCGATATGCCTGCAAACATTAAAGATTCACTTGAAATGTACAGGACTTATTTCAGGTTCCTTGAAACATTCGATGAATCATTCTATTCTCCCGATTATGATGGAACTTTTGATTATGCCCGCTGGCCGATCTGCGGAATCGGTCTTCCCCGGGAAGTGCTGAAAAAGATATATTCTGAAAATATCCTGAAAATCATACCATCGCTTAAGTCTGAAATAAATATTTAAAGTAAATAGATTATGATAAAAACAAAGGCTGGTTTTATAGTTTATGGTGTCCATAAGGACGGATTGAACGATCCTATGGGACAGCCGTTCATTGATGAAAAAATAGTGGCAGGTGCAAAACAAGCCCTGCAAGATGCAGGCATCGAACTTGTTGAACATGATGTGGTCGTTGCTTCCAAGAAGGAGGCAAGAGAATGTTTTGACAGGTTCAGGAAGATGAATGATGTTGATGCCCTGATACTCTTTTCCGGAACATGGGTATGGGCTGCTCATATGATAGCTGCAATAAGGGATTATGCTACGACAGGGAAAGGAATTGTCGTGTGGACAAATCCCGGCAGCCAGGGATGGAGGCCGGTTGGAGGGCTGGTCCTGCAGGGAGCACTCAAGGAGGTGGGTATTAAGCACCGGTTTGTGTACGGAAACTATGGTGACCCTGCAGAAATAGAAAAGATAACCTCTTACTGCCGTGCAAGTGCGATGAAAAATGTTTTGAATATGAGCACAATCGGCACTTTCGGCGGAAGGGGCATGGGCCAGACCTGCGGTGCTGCCGACCCGTCACAGTGGATGAAGATGTTCGGTGTTGATATTGACTCACGCGACACTACCGAATTACTTAAAACAGCCAGGGAGATCCCTTCTGAAGAGGTTGTCCAGGCACGGCAAAGGATCCAGAAATTTTTCTCCGAACCAATACCCTCAGATGATCAGGCCGATCGTTCGATAAGACTCTACCTTGCCATTAAAAAACTGGTGGCAAGGAATGGATGGGATTTTTATTCAATTCAGTCTTTCCCCGGCCTTGGCGATGAGTACAGCGCAACCTGCTTTGCTCAGAGCATGATGCTTGAAGACGGTATGGGTACATCAACCCTGGGCGACTTCAATACCGCCCTTACTGTTAAATGTTTAACAGACCTGAGCAGCGAACCTGTATACTATGGCGACCTTCAACATATCGATAAGTCAAACAATGAGATTAAAATTATCGGTGACGGAGCCTGTCCTCCTTCATTGGCCGGTAAACTGGGGCCTGCAGGGTTTGCCGCTCACGGTATTCCGACCGAAGGTGAGGCCGGCGGACTTTCAATAAAGCTGGTATGCAAGGTGGGAGAGGGTGTGCTTGCCCGGCTTGGAAGGACTGACGGCAAGTTTGAAATGGTCATTACCCGCTGCACAATTTTTGAGCCTCCCGCCGACCAGATAGAAAAACGCAAAAATGAATGCGGAATCCCTTTCTGGCCACACGGATTCATAAAAGCGCACTGTGATATCGAGATCCTTCTGCAATCATGGAACAATGAATATGCTTGTCTTGGCTATGGCAGTCATCTCTATGAAGAACTCAAAGCTTTCTGTGAACTCACGGGAATTAAGTCAATAGCTCTGTAACATAGAGTCATATACCAAACGTAAAGCAGGCAGAATCGGCAATCCGCTCCCGATAGCTATCGGGACCTCAATCCTCAATCCTCATTCCGAAATCTGAAATCCGAAATCCGAAATCAAACAACCATGCCTCTTATACTTGAAAGAAACAACGTTCTCGATATCTATGCTGAAGCAGCTCAGAAAAAATGGGTAATCCCTGCCTTCAATTCGGAAAACCTAACCACCACGGAAGCAATTCTCTCTGCTGCACTTGAATTCGGAGCCAGAACAGGACAACCTGATATTCCGGTGACAATCGGGATCACCAATCAGTACAGTCACCGCAGCCAGTCAGTTTATTATACCCATACCCGGCTGTGGGATATAGGTCTCAGACTGTTTCTTTCCGACATCGAAGTACTTACAGCCCCGGATTCTCCTTTTGAAAAGCTAAGGGTTATGGTCCATCTTGATCATGCACAGTGGGATTCGGACAAACCATTGCTGGAGTGGGATATGGGCAGGTTCTCAATGATTATGTATGATGCATCAACGTTACCCTTTGAAAGCAACATCGACCTTACGGCAAGGTTTGTGAACGATTTTGGAGGCAAGATTGTCGTTGAGGGAGCCTGTGATGAAATCGTTGATGCCACAGGTGATACCAGGAGTGATCTGACAACCCCTGAGGAGGCGGCAACATATCTGAAGAAAACAGGTGTCGACTTTATTGTGGCGAATCTTGGGACTGAGCACAGGGCAAGCGCCGCTGACCTCAGATACCATGGTGACCTGGCACGAAAAATAAGCAGTCTCACCGGTCCAAAGCTTGTTCTGCATGGTACATCCTCGGTTGGCAAAGATCAGATAAGGGATCTTTTTGATGACGGAATTGCAAAAGTGAACATCTGGACCATCCTTGAACGTGACAGCTCCCCGGTACTCTTTGAGGACATGGTAAGGAATGCATCCAGGGTGACCGGAGCGGAAAAGACCGAGGATATGATAAGGAGTGAACTGCTGGGAAATAAGGCGAACAGGCATTCCAAAGCATCTCTTTCCCATTATACAACCGCTTACCGGCAGGAAATCATTTTTAATGAAATGAAGAAGATAGTTGAGGGATATCTGAATCTCTGGTATAAATGAGCGGACTTATGAACCATTACATTGGTATCGATATCGGGACCAGCGGATGTAAGGCTGTGATCTTTGATGAGTCCGGGAACCAGATCTCAAAGGCTTACAGGGAATATGATATTATTTCAGGTAATCCCGGCTGGGCTGAGCTTGACACCGATGAAGTCATATCGGGATGTTTTGAGGTTATCCGGGAAGCTTCATCATCAGTCAATCCGGGAACAATCAGAGGGATAGGGATTTCCAGTCAGGGAGAGGCTTTTACCCTTCTCGACAGGAACGGGAAAGCATTATGCAACGCCCTTGTCTCTTCCGATGCGAGGGCTAATGAACTTATCAGGCCATGGGTTGATGAGTTTGGTGAAGAACGGCTGTACAATATTACCGGGCATACCCCGTATCCGATGTTCTCATTGTTCAAGCTTCTCTGGGTAAGAAGGAACATGCCTGAGATCTGGGAAAGAGCACACCGTATAATGTGTTTTGAGGACCTGCTTCAGTGCAGGCTTGGAATAACCAATCCTTCCATGGGCTGGTCCCTTGCGGGAAGGACAATGCTTTTTGACGTTATCAGGCATGAGTGGAACGGTGAAATACTGCAAAGATCAGGCATACAAAAGGAAATGATGTCTATACCTTTATCATCAGGATCCCCTGCCGGCATTGTAGAGAGTAGCATTGCCCGTTCCCTTAACTTACCCGACAACACGTTTGTTGTGACGGGTGGTCATGATCAACCGTGCTCAGGGCTTGGTGCAGGTGCCATCATGCCCGGCGTAGCAGTTTATACATCGGGGACTGTCGAATGCATAACTCCTGCTTTCAGTAAGCCGGTAATGGCCGGTAACCTCAGGGAAAGCAACCTTTGCACCTACGACCATGTTGTTCCGGGGATGTATGCAACGGTTGCATTCAGCCTTACCGGGGGCAATATCCTGAAATGGTTCAGGGATGAGTTCGGATATGAAGAAAAGCTTCTGTCTGAAGAATCGGGCCGTGAGGCGTATGAATTGCTTATTGAAAAAATGCCTGACGAGCCCTCCCGTCTTATCGTTCTGCCATACTTCACCCCTTCAGGAACACCATATTTTGATGTGTCAGTCAAAGGAGCAATCCTGGGATTAGATTTGACTGTGAAAAGGGAAGAACTGATCAGGGCTCTTCTTGAGGGAGTTGCTTTTGAAATGAGGCTCAACCTCGAAATCCTGGAGCAGTCGGGATGCCCTGTCAGTGAACTGAGAATAATGGGAGGCGGTGCCAGATCGCTTAAGCATGTTCAGCTTAAGGCAGATGTTATAGGTATGCCCATTACCGTACTTGACGTTACAGAAGCAGGATGCATGGGAGTAGCAATGCTTGCCAGGTCATACCATACAAAAGATCCGGTTGAAAAGATAGCCGGTGAATGGATTAAACCGGTGGAGAGGATTGAACCTGCAAGGTCTGATCATTACAACCTTAAGTTTCAGCAATACAAAAAACTCTACCCCATGCTGAAAACCAACTATTGATCCCGTATAAGTCTATTCGTTTCTTGTCTCCTATTCTCCCCTTCGCCCATTCTCCCTATCGCTCCATCGCTTTGTCGCCCCCTCGCTCAGTCTCTTGGTCTCTAAGTCACTTAGTCTCTTCGTCCCTTATTGCTCCCACTCATCAGTCCTGAACGATGATGCCGGCAGACCCTCGATATTGAACAGATCTCCTATGATAAAGTCCTTGAATGCATATCTTACTGCAACAGGCTCATTTACAGCGGGGGAAAAGAGTGTGATCCCATTGCCTGCAAAAAACGCTGTAGCAGGTACAAACCTTTTGTTGGCTCCGGCGACCTCGAAGCAGCTTAGAGGTTTCCCAAAGGAGGTCAGCCCGTTCGGTGCATTGTCGAAAGTTAGTTTCACCTGATTTCCTTCTATCTTCATTTCCTTAAGCACCGGACCTTCACATGCAAATCCCTTTTTTCCGTAGGTCTTTACCAGCGCAAGCCAGGCAAGCCGGTCACCGGCCGCTTTCTTGTTTGCAGGATGGATGCAGTCTTTTTCACCGGTATCCATTATGCAGGCCATCCCAAAATTTTTAATTGCTGTTGATGCCTTGAGTTGTGCTTCACGGAGGAAGGCAGAATTGAGTCCAAAAGGTCCGTAATCGAAAGGAGCTATCTGAACATAATAGAGCGGAAATTCACCCATATCCCACACAGTTCTCCAGTTTTCTGCCAGGCCCGGCATCAGCTTCTGATATTCTGACGGTTCATTCCTGTTTGATTCACCCTGATACCATATAGCGCCCCGCAGACCATAGCCCGCAATCGGATTTATCATACCATTGAAAAGGACCGTGGGAGTCTGTGGACTGAGATTTTCCTGCTTCTGGGTCTTGTCGGGAAGTTTAACCCAGTCGAAATTCTTTAATCCGGCCTCACTTATCCATGGTTCAATCCTTGTACCTCCCCATGCCGTACAGATCAGGCCCACCGGAACATTCAGAGCCCTGTTGAGCATCAGCCCGAAGAAGTATGCCGTGGCGCTGAACTGTGAAACATTCTCCGGTTCGCAAAGCACCCAGCTGCCTTTAAAGTCGTCAACCGGCGTGAGGCTCGTCAACCGTGGAACTGTTATAAGCCTTATTTTATCATTTGATGATGTCGCTATAAATTCATTTGAACCGGTAATGGGTTGATTCATATATCCTTTCATAGGCATCTCCATATTTGACTGACCCGAGCAAACCCATACTTCCCCAATAAGTACATTCCTGAGAGTTATGGTATTCCCCTGACTTACAGTTACACTGAATGGCCCGCCGGCCGCAGGAGTTGAAACTTTTACTTTCCAGTTTCCGTCCCTGTCTGCCCTGGCAGTGTAGGCCTTTTTATTCCATGAAGTTCTGACCGTAACCGTCGATCCGGGAGAAGCATTTCCCCAGAAAGCAGCATTTACCTGCTGCTGGAGGACCATATTGTCACTGAAAATTGCTGGGAGCTTTACCTCGGCATTAAGAACGTGTGATGAGACAGCCATGAAAAAAATTATGACTGCCAGATTAATGACCATTTTTTTCATCATAATAAGATTTTGATTTTTTATGTATTTTGGTAATCTTAAAGATAGTGAAATTAATAATTTCCAGACGAAAGATTTTGGGCCGGATATTTAGCATCCATAAATATTTATAAAACTATGATAGAATCAGGAAACCTTGCCAGGTTAAAGTTACCTGTACTGTTTGGTCTATTCCTGTCGGCAGGCATAATGTCGTGCAGTTCAGACATTAAGCGCACTGAGATACTGTGGGACAACTATGGGGTGCCGCATATTTTTGCCAGGAATACCGAAGAAATGTACTATTCATTCGGGTGGGCGCAGATGAGCTGTCATGCCGACCTTATACTGAAGCTGTATGCAGAGGCGAGGGGAAACGCCTCAGAGTTTTTTGGAAAAGAATACCTGGATTCCGATTTAAAAGT
>CAZTDW010000189.1:0-7997 GCA_964611835.1 uncultured Rikenellaceae bacterium
GGTTGTTCACACCTATACCCTGATTTTTTGGAAGCAACAGCCAGGCCATTACCCACAGAAAACCTATTACACCAGTTATTATGAAGACCCCTCTCCACCCTGTCACGCCAATAAGATATACGCACAGCGGGGGAGCTGCCACGGCACCGAGCGCTGATCCTCCGATTGCAATTCCGTTTGCCAGCGCCTGTCTTTTTTTGGGAACCCATTCCACAACCGCTTTTACAGCGCCCGGGAATGCACCTCCTTCACCAAGTCCGAGGAAAAAACGGAATATCCCAAAGTGCAATGCGTTGTTTGCCAGACTGTGAAGCATTGAAGCCAGCGACCATATGCCTACTGAAAATGCAAGCCCCAGCCGGCTTCCGTACCTGTCGATAAGGATGCCCCCAAGTGTAAACATGATGGCATAGCTTACCAGAAATCCCGCATTTATAAATCCGTATTCAACATCCGTGACCGGAAAATCCTGCTTGATCCTGATAATGGATATTGAAAGCACCTGCCTGTCGAGAAAACTGAGGGCGGTAGCGATGAAAGCCATAAAGACTATCATTACCGGAATAATATTTTTCTTCTGTGTCAGCACCGGCAATCGTAGGAATGGTTCAGGCGGGCAACGCTGCAGAAAGAAGGATAGCAGCATTGGCCCGGGCATTCCCGGTTATAAGTTATACATATGTTCCAAAAAGATTTTAATCCCAATAAGTATCAGGATTATTCCCCCGATAAGTTCAGCATTCCTGCCAAAATGGTCACCCGCAGATTTTCCTATCCTGATAGCCGTCATGGAAGCAAGGAATGTAACAATGCCAATTATCAGGGCTGAATACCAAATCCTTATATTCAGCAGGGCAAAGCTTATACCGACAGCAAATGCATCAATACTGGTTCCTACTGCTATTGTAACTATTGTGACAGGGTGCCGGTAGTCCCTCGTTTTGTTGTCCCTCTCAGATCTCACTCCCTCAATAATCATCCTTACTCCCAGGAAAGACAGGAGAATCAATGCCACCCAATGGTCTGCTGCCTTGAAAAAATCGCTTATCAGAGAGCCCAGAAAATATCCTGCCACCAGCAGGCCTGACTGGAAGATTGCCAGAACGACAGCAACAGGTATAGCCTGCCTGAACAGGATTTTATTCCTCACCACTCCAAGGGACAGCGAAACGGCAAACGTATCGAACGACAGCCCGAGAGCCACTGCTACGATTGTTATAAAATCCATCCCTGTGAAATAATTCCGTAAATATAGCATAATTCATTTTCAACGGAATTCAGCAGGTTGTATATTTGCCCGGTCCGGTAACCGGGTTATCAGCCCGGTCATGATAATTTGAAAAATTAACATCTTTGACAACCCATAAGAAAAATGAGAGCAGTAATTCAGCGGGTAAGCAGGGCTTCAGTAAGAATAAGCGGAATAAAAAAATCCGAAATCGGATCAGGCCTGCTTGTGCTTTTAGGGATTGAGGATGCAGACACCGAGACTGATACCGACTGGCTGGTCAGTAAGATCGTTCAGCTAAGGATATTCAACGACAGCGATGGCGTGATGAATCTTTCCGTTGCTGACACGGGAGGCAGTATCATGGTGATAAGCCAGTTCACGCTTCATGCAAAAACCAAAAAGGGAAACCGCCCTTCGTATATTAAAGCAGCTCATCCTGAAAAAGCAATTCCCCTGTATAACAGCTTCATAATGAAAATCTCAGAATTGCAGCGAAAAGAAGTTGCCACGGGTGAGTTCGGAGCAATGATGGAGGTGGAGCTTGTCAACGACGGTCCGGTGACAATAATTATTGATACCAAGGAGAGGGAATAACAATACTGAATTGAACTTCTTTATTGAATTTATGAGTAAAAATCCTGAAAACACATCCGATAAAGAGCTCAGGAAAGCCGTTTTGATCGTGACTGCTTTTGCTGCCTTTCTTACGCCCTTCCTTGGCTCGTCCGTTAATCTTGCCTTACCCTCGATCGGAAAAGATCTTGGCGCCAACGCAATAGGACTCAGCTGGGTAATAAGCAGCTTCATTCTGTCTTCGGCAATATTCCTTATACCTTTCGGCAGGCTTGCTGATATTTCAGGCAGAAAAAAAATCTTTACCTGGGGATTAATATTATTTTCGGTTTCCACATTCGTGATCATCTTTTCGAAAACCCTTGCTTTTCTGATTGTTTTGAGGATTATTCAGGGGATATCAAGTGCGATGATTTTCGGAACAAGCCTTGCGATAATCACTTCAGTATTTGCACCCGGAGAGAGAGGCCGGGCAATGGGGATCAACATAACCGCGGTATATCTCGGACTGTCGGCAGGTCCGGTAATAGGAGGATTTCTCACACAGTACCTGGGATGGCGCAGTATTTTTGCTTTTCTCGTTCCTTTCGGGTTAGCCTCCCTGGTACTGATAAAGATAAAGATCAAAGCGGAGTGGGCTGACTCGCAGACTGAAAAATTCGATAA
The DNA here is from genome assembly GCA_964611835.1 of uncultured Rikenellaceae bacterium. Classification (GTDB taxonomy): domain Bacteria; phylum Bacteroidota; class Bacteroidia; order Bacteroidales; family VadinHA17; genus LD21. The sequence goes on from CAZTDW010000189.1 coordinate 2,471, forward strand.
GACCGGATCCTTTTTTTATGCAGTCTCATTGTTTTCCCTGATCTATGGCTTTTCAACGCTTCCCGTTGTCTCCGGATGGATTTTCATTTCTGCAGGCATCATTTTGGCAGTTTTGTTTTTTCTTTATGAAAAAAGAATTGACAATCCGGTTTTTGATGTTCGCCTGATGCTGCGAAACAGGATTTTTGCATTTTCAGGAATAGCGGCTTTGATCCATTACTCGGCAACATCGGCAATTGGATTCTTTATCAGCCTCTACCTGCAGTATTTAAAGGGATTTGATGCCCAAACGGCCGGATTTATAATGATTTCACAGCCTGTGATGATGGCACTGCTCTCTCCCCTCGCCGGAAAACTGTCAGACAGACACAATCCCGGGGTCATTGCGTCATATGGCATGGGGCTTACTGCAGCCGGACTGGTTATGTTATGTCTTGTAAATGATAAAAGTCCGTTAATTTTAATCATCAGCCTTCTTGTGATCATGGGGGTGGGATTCGGCCTGTTCAGTTCACCCAATTCGAACGCCATAATGAGTTCCGTAAAAAAGAACCATTTTGGCGTTGCATCGGGTGTTGTCGGAACAATGAGAATGGTGGGGCAGATGTTCAGCATGGGAATTGCCATGATGCTGATTTCCCTGTATCTCGGAAAAGAACAGATCAATCCTTCCAATTATGCAGGTCTCCTTTCAGCCATGAGAACCGGATTCATTGTTTTTTCAGTATTGTCGGTACTGGGAATATTTGCTTCGCTTGCCAGAAACAACGGCTTCCCCGAAAAAGCAGAGACCTGAAGAATTATCGATGTCAGTCTGGTTCTCCCGGCAGTCCCTGCGTCCCTGAGTCAAGGACAAATTTCCATGAACTGTCATCCTGCCTGAGCCAGATTGTGACATAAGTACCCCTGGAAATCTGGTTTGACGACCTCAGTCTGTTCGTCCATACCCCATAGGTGTAACCCATGTCTCCCCCATCAGAGATTTTTTCCCAGGAAGGTTCCCAGCTCAGAATGAATGAAGTGTCGCTTTTCCCGGAATAATACTCTGCAAGAGCCTTTTTCCCTTTGTCCGGATAAGAACCGTCGCGAAGAATGACGCCATCGTCGGCCATGTAGGCGAGAAAAGCCCTGAACATCCCTTCTTTTACCGAAAGTGCGGAAAAATCGCGGTCGGTTTTGAGGAGGATTCCATCTGAATGATTTTTATCGCTTTTTGTGCAACTTAAAATCATGGTTAAGTTAATTATGAAAACAAAAAGCATTAAATTGAACCCGTTCTTTTTATTCATTTGCGCGAAAAGATTTAATTCAGGTTAGTTATATGACAAAGTTATATCAAAAGCTTATCAAATTATGCCCTTCAGAAAATGAGATCAGGAAAGGACTAAAAAAGGTCGGTGCAATGATTTCTGAAGCACATGATAAACATCTTCTGATGAATATCCTTAATGTGATTGATCTGACAAGCCTTAACACAACTGATAATAAAAGCCAGATAATTCACCTTACCGGGAAAGTCAACAGTTTTTCAGGAAGATTTTCAAACATACCAAATGTTGCAGCGATCTGTGTGTATCCGAATTTTGTACCTGTGGTAAAAGAAAAGCTTACTGTAAAGACCGTTAAAATAGCATCTGTTGCAGCCGGTTTTCCCGCCTCACAGACATTCAGGAGTTTAAAGGTGACTGAATGCAAGATGGCTGTTGAAGCAGGAGCGGATGAGATTGATGTCGTTCTTCCGGTGGGATCATTCCTTGGAAATGATTTTGCAACTGTTGCTGACGAAATCCGGGAACTTAAGGAGGCGGTGGGAGACAGGCCCCTGAAGGTGATCGTTGAATCAGGCCTGCTTTCTGACTATGAACAGATATTCAAGGCTTCGATGATTGCAATGGATGCCGGTGCTGATTTTATCAAAACTTCAACAGGCAAAACCAGTGTATCCGCAACACCCGAGGCTGCCTTTGTGATGTGCAGGGCTATTCTTGATTTCTATTCTGAAACAGGCATAAAGGTCGGATTCAAAGCTGCAGGAGGAATAGCCACTACAGCCGATGCGGTGACTTATTACCAGATTGTGAGTACGTGCCTCGGAAAAGACTGGATCTCAAATAAACTCTTCAGAATAGGCGCAAGCAGGCTGGCAAATAACATCCTGGCCGATATCAGCGGGACAAGGAATGATTATTTCTGATCCTTTGTATAACCTGAGCCGGATAATTTTCAGGTAATTATCACTATTTTTGTGGATTATTCCACAAATAGTGAATGGATAAAAGCCTTTATATACAGGATACCACCGGAACAAGACTGGTCATCCGTATTGATGCCGGAGGACTGCTTCCCGATTCAGTATTCAGAAAGATGGATGAAACTCCGGGCTATCTGAAGGCTGTCGATTCATCCCTTGTACAAAAAAAAATAAAGGCACCAGAGAGGGTGGTAATAAACGATACTATTTCCACCTGCACCAGGAATGCTGTTGCCGACATAACGTTCCACCAGCCAGGTATTATTAAAAACCTCAGGTATATTCCGGCAGGTAGGGTACGGTATGATCAGGAAAATGATTACAAACTCCATGAGCATAAAGCTGCAAATACCATCCTCATCTCAAGCCTTAAGGAAGGAGAAAGATTCCCTTTAAACAGCCTCCACAGTGATGTGGTCATTGTTATAATTTTTATTGCAGCTTTTTTGTTCCTCTATGCCCGCTCCTCGATGAGAAATTTCGTTTCCGACTTAAGGCGATTTTTCCTTTTCAGGGGGATAAATGAATCATCATCGCGCGATATAGGCTCACTGTTCAACTGGCAATCGACCCTCCTGAATTTCATTTCATTCCTCATAACAGCCCTGTTTGCATTTTCCTCCATGGCTTATTTCGGCCTGAAACCGGAAGGTATTTATCCTTCCCTGTTTATCCTTGTGATGTTTGCCATAATTGTTTTCGGCATTACGATGCGTCATTTAATGTGTGTGACAACCGGAAACCTAAGCGGCAATTCCGATGTGTTCAATGAATACCTTGTAAATGTTTATCAGTCATACCGCTTCAGCTCGATTATATTATTTGCCCTGATCCTCCTCATGAACTATACCGTTCTGCTGCCCGCTAAACATTGCATTATTGCGGGCTTAGCGGTATTGTCAGTAATCTATTTCTTTCGCATTACCAGATTGTTATTGATTTTTATAAGGCGCGATATTTCAATTTTATATTTGATTTTGTACCTTTGTGCCCTGGAAATTTTGCCTGTCTTGATTTTATTAAGGTATTTTGAAGGGCTTGTTTAGCGGTAAGGAAGTGTTACTTATCAAGAAAACTTAATCTGTAAGGAATTGAAAATTAGAAAGATCTTAGTTTCACAGCCAGAACCAAACAATCCGAAATCTCCGTATTTCGATCTGGCCAAAAAATACAACCTTAAAATTGATTTTAAGCCTTTTATTACAGTTGAGGGTGTATCAGCTAAAGATTTTCGCCAGCAAAAAATCAACATTCTCGACTTTAATGCAGTGATCTTTACAAGCAAAACCGGCATAGATCATTTTTTCAGAATATGCAATGAGCTCAGGACAGTGGTTCCGGATACCATGAAATACTTCTGCATCACTGAGAATGTTGCTTTCTACCTCCAGAAATACATTGTTTACAGGAAGAGGAAGATTTTCCACGGTAAGGCGAAATTCCAGGATCTTATTGACGTGATCATCAAGCACAGGGATTCCAGTTTTTTTGTACCTCTTTCCGAACCGCATAATGCCGAAATACCCGAACTTCTCGATAAGAATGGCATAAAATATACTATCGGTACGATGTACAAAACCATAAGCAGCCATTTCTCGAACATCAGCGAATTCGATTACGATATTCTGGTATTTTACAGCCCGTCAGGAATAAAATCATTAAAGGAGAACTTCCCTGATTTTGTCCAGGGTGAAATTAAAATTGCCGCTTTTGGCCCAACCACAGCATGTGCAGTTGTACAGGAAGGTCTGAGGCTTGACATTGATGCTCCCAATCCGAAAGCTCCTTCAATGACAATGGCTCTCGACGATTTTCTCAAGGAGTACAACCGGAACAGCAGGTAAAAGTGTCCTGCTGACTATTATTTGCCAGTAGCTTTCAACTAAAATGACAGGCAGACCATCTCTGTCAGATAATTCCGATATGACCGAAGAGAGGCAGACATTCAATAAGGATGAACGGCTTTGCAGGATAAGGTTGATTTCCGATATCTTTGAGAACGGAAATGTTTTCCATACACCTCTTTTCAAAGTAGTCTGGATGAAATGCAGCGGCGAATTCAAACCACCTGCCCAGATAGCCATAAGCGTTCCTAAAAAGAATGTGCGCCTTGCCGTTACCAGGAATCTTATAAAACGCAGGATAAGGGAATCATACCGCAAAAATAAATGGATGCTGTATGACGTTCTGAATAAGGAGAATATACAAGTAGCTTTTGTGGTGATCTTCAGAAAGAACATTGTCCCCGACTATAATTCAGTCAACACTGCTGTCTCTGAAATGATTATTCTTCTGGGCCGCAAAGCAACATTATTGAAGGAAAAATGTTAATGAAATTATAATTGTTTCATCGCCAGACCAAACAGATAAATTAAATGTTAATTTCGCCATTCCAGTTTTAAGATATATTGAATGAAAAAATTTTCAGCCAGATTGATAGTACTGGCAGTAATCTTTCTGACAGCCAGTATCAGCGTGGGATTCCTTGTATCGCAGGAGTCGAGGGATTTCAGGATCGCGAAAAATCTTGATATTTTTCTTTCTCTTTTCAGGGAGCTCAATACATTTTATGTGGATGAAATCAATCCTGATAAATTCATAAAATCAGGCATTGACAACATGCTTAAGACACTTGATCCCTATACAGTATTTTATCCTGAATCTGAAGGAGATGAGGTTGCCTTTATGACAACGGGCAAATACGGAGGCATAGGATCCCTTGTAAGAGGCGGTGGTGAATATGTTGTTATTTCACAGGTTTATAAAGGATTCCCTGCAGATATGGCGGGAATCAGGCCCGGTGATCTTCTTAAGAAAGTTGACGGGGTATCCCTTAAAGGTCTTCCTACCGAAAAGGTGAGCGACAAGCTCAAAGGAAATCCGGGCACGACCGTAATGCTGACGATAGAAAGGAACGGAGAGGAAAAGGAGATAGCCGTAAAGAGGGAAAAAATAATGGTACCACCCGTTCCCTACTATGGCATGATTGATTCCAGAACAGGCTATATACGGTTTACAAACTTCACGGAAAATTGTTCTGAAGCTGTAAAAAACGCTCTTGTCTCACTTAAGAGCAACAATCCTGATCAGATAATCCTTGACCTGCGCAGCAATCCCGGCGGTCTGCTGAGTGAAGCCGTTGATATTGTCAATCTTTTTATCGGCCCAGGCAGGGAAGTTGTTTCTACAAAGGGCAAGGTAAAGCAGTTCGATGAAGTTTTTAAAACCACAAAATCGGCAGTTGATGAGAAAATACCTCTTGCAGTGCTGATCAAC
>CAZTDW010000190.1:0-7944 GCA_964611835.1 uncultured Rikenellaceae bacterium
ATTGATATTGCCCATATAGCAACACCTCCCCACTGGCATGGGATTATTGCCAAAATGGCTGCTGAGTCAGGCAAGGATATCTGGTGCGAAAAGCCGATGACCAGGACGATAGGCGAGGGGATAAAACTGGTTGAAGCAGTGCAGAAGCACGGAAGGATGTTCAGGCTCAACACATGGTTCAGGTTCAAAGACCAGTTCTACGGTCTGGGAACGACAGTTAAGCCTCTTAAAAAGCTGGTTGACAGCGGAGTACTCGGGTGGCCTCTCAAGGTGACGGTCAGCGGCATCACCGGGTATGACTGGAAGTTCTACTGGAGCGGCCTGCATAACCTGAAACCAATGCCTGTTCCGTCCGAGCTTGACTACGATTTCTGGCTCGGCCCTGCTCCTTATAAACCATATAACCCTGAAAGGGTACATGCCAAATTCAGGGGATACTGGGACTATGACGGAGGAGGACTGGGAGATATGGGGCAGCATTATCTTGATCCGGTTCAATATATGCTGGGCAAAGACGATACCGGGCCGGTATTCATTGAAATAGATGCACCACAGCAGCATTACGACGCTGTAGGATCATGGAGAAGGATAACATATACTTATGCCGACGGATGCAAGATAGTACTCGATGGGGAGAACCGCGACAAGGATGCAGCATATATCGAAGGACCCAAAGGTAAAATATACAAGGGATTCAGAACCGATATAAAGGATGTTCACAGACTGATTGATTCCCTGCCTGACCCTGAACCTCAGATAATGACATTCTCCGAATCAGTGCGGACAAGGAAAAAATTTGCGCTTAACGAGTCGAACGGGCACAGGTCGTGTTCAATAGTTAATCTGGGCATCATTGCCCTGCGGCTTGGAAGGAACCTTAAATATGATCCTGCCAGGCAGGTGTTCATCGATGATGAAGGCGCCAACAGGCTGATAAACCCACCAATGAGAGGAGCCTGGAAGATGTAAAGGGGGTGAAAGGTTGAAAGGTTTAAAGGTTGAAAGGTTTAAAGGTTTAAAGGTTTAAAGGTTTAAAGGTTGAAAGGTTTAAAGGTTGAAAAGGTTTAAAGGTTGAAAAGTTGAAAGGGGAAAAGGAAATGAAAATAAATCATATTATAGTATCAGTTTTATGTTTTTTGACTCTGTCGTCGGGGATTTACGCTCAGGACAGGAGGACGACCTCCACCAGGGTAGCAGATCTCCTTGCTCAGTTACCGGCCGGTGACAACACATATTCCGATAAGCTGATGGCCGATCTTCTCAAACTTGGTGAAGAAGGGCTGAGGATGGCCTGCGACCAGATCATTCCGGCAGGGACAGGCGATGACACCAGGGCACGGTTTGCCGTGGAAAGCCTTTCAAGGTTCCTGTCCCGGAAAGGAATGGAGGCAGAAAGGGCATCATGGGAGAAGATCTGTATCTCATATCTGAGCGGACAGAAAAAGAACGATGTGAAAGATTTTTTTATGAAGCAGCTTCAGCTTGTGGGCAGCGATGCTTCCGTGGAAGCGGTCAAAACCCTGCTTGCCGACAGGGAATTGTGTGCTCCTGCTCTTGGAGTGATAGAATCGGTCGGAGGCAGGCTTGCAGAAAAGACCCTGGCCGGATCACTCTCCAACAGGGATCTTCCATGTGCTGCTTCAGTGATGAATATTCTCGCCGCGATGGAATCAGGTCTGGCTGTGAATGAATATATCGAATGGGCATCAAATGCAGATGCTGAGATTCGTTCATCCTCATTCAATGCCCTTGCCCGGAGTGGCAGTCCTTTGGCATTACCGGTACTTTCAAAGGCCGCAAAAGATGTTCTTTACAGATGGGAACCCACCGGTGCTACAGCTGCATTGCTTAACTATGCCGCCAAAGCCGGAGCAAATGGAGACCTGAAGACCATGGATAAGATCTGCCGGCTTGTGATTGCGAAAAGCACCGACAAGCTTTCAGTTCAGAACAAGACAGGGGCTCTGATGACATATGTTGGATTTCATGGTATCGATGCGATGAACGAGCTTAAAAAAGCTGCTGCCAGCCCTGAAAAATCTTACCGGAATGCTGCATTCAGGGCATCGCTTGCCATACATGGCAATGAGATCGTCAGAGAATGGCTAAACTATTTTCCAAAATCCATTGCCGCGGCAAAACCGGAGATTATAGCCATGCTCGGAGAAAGGGGAGATGAGGCCGCTCTGCCGCTCGTAACATCTTCACTTTCCTCGGCCGACAAAGCGGTGAGAACAGAAGCAGCGACTGCATTGGCGAAGTTAAGCGGGAACAAGTCCGTTCCATCGTTAATAGGGTATCTGAAGAACAATCCCGATCCTGAAGATCAGGATGCTGCTATAACAGCACTCGTTTCTGTTTCAGGAGATACTGAAACGGAGATGCTGGTTCCTGTCCTTAAAGATGGGCCGGCTTACGCCAAAAAATCTGCCATAATACTGCTGGCCAGGAACAGGGGAAAAGACTATTTCCCGCTTGTATGGCCCTATACTTCATCCGATGATGAGTCTGTCAGGTCAGCAGCTTACAAGGCCCTTGCAGCCCTGGCCGGTTCGGGTGACCAGGCCACCCTCATTGATCTGATAAATAAAACCGAAAATCCGGAATATATTTCAGATGTTCAGGCTGCTCTCGCATCAGCTGCATCGAAGATTTCAGATTCAGAAAGCAGGTCGGCAGCTATCCTCAAAGCAATGGAAGAAAGACGCGGCAGGGAAAAGCTGATCCCTGTGCTTGCAAAGACAGGAGGAAGGGAAGCCCTGAAAACGGTATTGAGTGAGTTTGAGAACGGGAATGCTGGAATGAGGGATATCTGCTTTAATACCCTCACATCTTGGAATGACCATACAGCCTCATCAGCTCTCTATGAAATATGTGCCTCGGGAAATAAAACCTTTGAAGAACCGGCATTCATGGGATATGTGTCACAGATCAGAGTGGCGGAGATTAATGATGAGCAGAAACTTCTTGCCTACAGGAAAATTATGCCTTTTGCCATTAGCGCTGAAAGAAAAAACAGTGTACTTAATGAGGTGGCTAAACTGAAAACATATCAGTCCCTCTTCTTTGCCGCCGGATATCTTGACGATAATTCCACTTCTGCAGCTGCTGCCAACGCAGTCATAAATATTGCACTTCCTTCAGCCGGCACAGGCACCGGCATGTACGGACAGCTGATAAGGGAAATCCTTGAAAAAGCATCAGGAAAGTTAACGGGTTCGGAAAGTGATTACAACAGGGAGATGATATCCAGATATCTTTCCTCCATGCCCTCTGATGAAGGTTTCAAGCTAATGTTCAACGGAAAGGATCTTACCGGATGGCAGGGTCTTGTTGAAAACCCCATCGCAAGGGCAAAGATGAGAAAGGTGGATCTTGCACGGCGACAGGCTGAAGCGAACGTAATGGTACCGGCCAGCTGGAGTGTCAGGGACGGATGCATCTGGTTTAACGGAAAAGGCGACAACCTTTGTTCAGTTCAGGAATATGGTGATTTTGAGTTGCTGGCAGACTGGAAGATAACCAAAGGCGGCGACAGTGGCATATACCTCAGGGGAACGCCGCAGGTTCAGATCTGGGATCCATTCGGTACAGAGGCTGGTACGCATGTGGGATCAGGAGGACTATTTAACAACCAGGTAAATGCTTCAAAACCTCTGATGGTTGCAGATAATCCCGTGGGAGACTGGAACACCTTCAGGATCCTGATGAAAGGGGAAAAGGTGTCAGTCTGGCTCAACGGCCATCTGGTTGTTGATAATGTTGTAATGGAAAACTATTGGGACCGCAGCATTCCGATATTCCCCAGGGGGCCGATCGAACTTCAGGCTCATGGCACCGATCTGGCTTTCAGGGATATATACGTTAGGGAGATAAACGACAAGGATTATAATCTCACCTCCGATGAAAAAGCTGAGGGATTTGTCTCTCTTTTTAACGGCAGGAACCTTGATGGCTGGGTAGGAAACAAGCAGTCATATGTTGCGGAAGATGGCATGATAGTGATCAAACCAGAGAACAGCAGCGGAGGAAACCTCTACACCGAAAAGGAATATTCGGATTTTATTTTCAGGTTTGAATTCCAGCTTACTCCTGCCGCAAACAACGGTCTTGGCATAAGGGCTCCTCTTGAAGGTGATGCAGCTTATGTCGGTATGGAACTGCAGATCCTGGATAATACGGCTGAGGTGTATTCGAAGCTGCAGCCTTACCAGTACCACGGATCTGTTTACGGAGTGATACCGGCAAAGCGTGGTTATCTGAAGCCTGTCGGAGAATGGAATTATCAGGAGGTCGAAGCCAAAGGAACCCGCATAAAAATTACACTTAACGGAACCGTGATAGTAGATGGGGATATTGCGGGGCCAAGGGATAACGGTACCATGGACCATCTTGATCATCCGGGATTAAAGAATAATAAAGGACATATCGGTTTCCTGGGTCATGGTTCTGTAGTCAGGTTCCGTAACATAAGAATTAAAGATCTGTCAGATTAGGTTTGTGTTGATTTAATCACAGCGCCTTATGAAAAAATTCGGAGTATCTCTATTTGCTTTTCTTCTGATCACGGCATGTGCGGAAGTAACCCCTCCCGAAGCCTTCGGGCCCATCCCATCAGATCGCCAGCTTGCATGGCATGAGATGGAGTATTACATGTTTGTACATTTTACTGTTAATACTTTCACAGATAAGGAATGGGGCTACGGTGATGAGAAAGAATCGGTATTCAATCCGACAGCTCTCGACTGCAGGCAATGGGCAAAAACGGCAAAGGATGCAGGCATGAAGGGCATCATAATAACGGCCAAGCATCATGACGGCTTCTGCCTGTGGCCATCGGCATACACGGAACACTCGGTGAAGAATTCTCCATGGAAGGAAGGCACGGGTGATGTTCTTAAAGACCTGCGGCAGGCCTGTGATGAGTACGGACTTAAATTTGGAGTCTATCTGTCGCCATGGGACAGGAACAGTGCCGTTTATGCCACACCTGAATACCTTACTTATTACCGGAATCAGCTCAGGGAACTTCTGACCAATTACGGGGATATTTTTGAAGTGTGGTTTGACGGGGCCAACGGCGGCGACGGTTTTTACGGAGGCGCAAGGGAAACGCGGCGGATTGACAATAAGACCTATTACGACTGGCCCAATACTCATTCGATAGTGAGGGAACTGCAACCAATGGCTGTAATGTTCAGCGATGCGGGCCCCGATGTGCGCTGGGTGGGGAATGAAAGCGGAATGGGAAGCCTTACAAACTGGTGCCTGCTGAAGAAGGATGAGATGTATCCGGGAGGCAATTTTGCACAGATACTTGGCGAGGGGCATGAGGATGGATCCTACTGGGTTCCTGCCGAGGTAGATGTGTCCATAAGACCGGGATGGTTCTATCATTCTTCGCAGGATACCATGGTGCGTTCATCTGAAAATCTGATGGAATTATATTATTCCTCGGTAGGAAGGAACAGTAACCTGCTGCTTAATGTGCCGCCCGACAGAAGAGGATTGCTTCATGAAAATGATGTGAAATCCCTCTTGGAATTCAGGGAGTTGCGTGAAAAGGAATTTAAGAATGAATTGGCCAGGAACAAAAAGGCTCACTCTTCTTCCGACAGGGGAAGTAACTTCAGAGCTGTAAATACCATTGATGGTGATCCGGAAACATACTGGACCACACCGGATAAGACTAACTCTGCCAGCCTCACCATTGATCTGGGCACGGAAACAGAGATTAACAGGATCCTTATTCAGGAGTACATCAAACTCGGCCAGCGGGTTAAAAGCTACAAGGTCGAAGTGTTGCAGGACAAAAGCTGGATACCGGTTATTGACGGGACAACGATCGGATACAAGGTCATCCGTAAGTTCCCGCTTGTAACCACTTCAAAAGTCAGACTGACCATTATCGATTCAAAGGCCTGTCCGGTCATTTCAAATATTGAGATCTTCAGGGCTCCCGGTGATAATTAGTATCCGGTAAAAGGAAGGTAGCCATTATTTTGAAGGGAAACCAACTGTCTGTGCCAGCAATATTCTCTGCATGGGTCTCAGTCCCATCTCGGATGCAAGCCTTTCTTTTGGAATACTTCCCCTGATAACGCAACCCAGGCCTTCCGATGCACAGAAAAGATAAATGTTTTGTCCGATAAATGCACAATCCGCGTAAGACATGAAAAGATCAGAATCATTAATCTGATCCCCCTCGTTCTTCCCGACTTTTGTCATGTCGGCAACATAAACAAGGTTTACAGGCGCCTCAGCCACAAAACCCTGGGTACCGCATACCTTCCTTATATCTCTGTTGTGAACCTGTTTCAGGATGTTTGATTCAGCATCATAGAGATAGAGGCCTGTAGCCATTGAAACATATACATCAATTTCCTGCCAGTTGACTGCTGACGGTGCTGTCCTTTTCCCGTCTTCCGGCCTGTTAATGCCCCATCCTGCCCATAACATGTTGGAGATCTGCTGTAATGAGAGTTCGTCTTTTGTAAAATTCCTTGTTGTGCGTCTGTCATTCAATGCCTGCATAAGAGGCTTTCCGCCGGTTTTGTCGGGGAGAGGCAGAACAATATCCTGTCCATAGAGGCCTGATGGCAAATAGATCAACATCATGAGCGACATGAACAGTTTTGGGATTTTCAGATTCTTCATAATTATATTATTTTCAGATTATGCGGCAAAGATTAAAATTAATTCAGGAAGTTGGTGCGGTGTAAGATTTTTTAACAATAATAAATTTATATCCATTTTGAGTATCTTTCGGGGAATAACTCTATTAACTCAGATGGAAAAAATAAAGATCGCCATCCTCGGGGGAGGCAATATTGGTACTTCTCTTGCCCGGGGACTTATCAATTCAGGAATAAGTGATTATGACGGGATCCTTGTTACCGACAGAAGAGAGTCGAGGCTCAGGTTCCTTGAGGACCAAGGATTCAGGGTAAGCTCAGACAACAGGGAGGCTGCAGGGTTTGCAGATCTTGTAATACTATCGGTTAAACCGCAGCAGTTTAAAGAGTTGTCGGAAGACATAAAGGGCTCTTTCGGCAATGGAAAGATCATAATATCAACAATAACCGGAATAACATTCAGTGATCTTGAAAAGCATCTGGGGAGAAAAGAGCTGATAAGGATTATGCCCAATACTGCACTTGAGTTATGTGAATCAATGACATGCATTGCATTTAACAATACGGATCCCGAAACGGAGCAGTCAGTGGTTTCATTATTCGACAGACTTGGCAAAACCATGATAATAACCGAGGATCTGATGAGCGCAGCTACGGTCATAGGTGCATGCGGCATAGCTTTCGCCCTCAGGTTCATGAGGGCCATGTCGCAGGGAGGGATCGAGATTGGCTTCAATGCAGAGATCTCCCAGCTTATCACGGCACAGACTGTAAAGGGCGCTGCGCGCCTGATGCTGGAAAGCTCAAATCATCCGGAAGGAGAGATCGACAAGGTGACCACCCCTCAGGGTATCACAATTTCCGGGCTCAACGAAATGGAGCACCAGGGACTCAGCTCTGCTGTCATCCGTGGATTGACGACATCATTCAATAAACTTGAAAATATGCTTTCCGGATCCGGGAAATAGAGTGCCCTGTGCTGAAAGCCCCATCAAAAATTATGTTCAATTAAAGTCTCATGGCATTAAATTATATCTGGATAGCATTTTTCCTTATTGGATTCACAGTCGCCCTGGGTAAGCTGATATTTACAGGAAATACTCAAATATTCACCGATCTGGTAAATGCAGTATTTACAAATGCAAAGACAGGGTTTGAAATATCCCTCGGACTGACAGGAGCTCTCACACTATGGATGGGACTGTTAAAGGTTGGGGAGAAAGGAGGAGTGGTCAACCTTCTTGGCAGGGCCATAGGCCCGTTGTTTGAAAGGCTTTTCCCCGGCCTGCCCAAAGGCCATCCCGCCTAC
>CAZTDW010000191.1:0-7877 GCA_964611835.1 uncultured Rikenellaceae bacterium
ATAGAGCACTTTTCGGGCCTCCTGGAATGGCAAAAACCACCTTCCGACTAAGAAGTTTTTAATACCTATCTTGAAACCGGTTATTACTGTCGAATCATAAGGTACAATTTTTGAAATAGTTGACTTTCATATTTTTCTGTCTTAACTTGCATATTGAATCAGCTTATTGTTAGCCGGCAAATCTTCCTATGATTTTCAAATGGCCGGCTGACAGCCTCTCCGGACCCTGAAACGTAATTTATTTCCTGTTTCATTCTTTTACGTTTCTTAAATACTGTCAGAATTGAAATAATTTTTGGCCTGGAAGATTATCATATGAAACCAACATGATTGATCTTATTTCCAATGATGAATAGATAATTTTCATTATCAGTCATATGCGGTTTGGCAGGCCATTGAAAAAATCATATACTGATGAAAACAAACCTGATTCCTGTATTGGTTTTTGTCTCTGTTTTAACAAGCATTACGAATGCCCAAAACGTCGTGGATTCAAATTTACCCATGCATTTAAAGGCAACCAGGTTCCAGGGAGGGATCAGCTTTGACGGGATCCCCGATGAAGATGCGTGGAAACAGGCAGAAGCGTTTCCCATGGTTATGTGTCTTCCTCAGCCGGGGTCTGAGCCATCAGAATTATCCATTGTTAAAATCGGATATGATGAAGAATATCTGTATGTTTCAGGAATGCTGAATTGCAGTGACAAGAAATACCTAAGGGCAATCGGCAAACAAAGGGACTATGCCTCTCTTTCATCTGACTGGTTCGGATTTACACTGGATACTTTCAACGACAGGGAGAATGGTGTTCAGTTTTCAACCAATCCAAACGGGCTGCGGAGAGATGGAACAGTAAAAAACGATTGTCTTGTTGAGGATAACGATATTAACCGGAGCTGGAATACTTTCTGGGATGTAAAGACCAGCATTGGAGAGCAGGGATGGTCGACTGAGCTCAGGATACCTTTCTCCAGCCTGAGATTTCAGACCAGCGAAGGCAGGACATTTATGGGTATCCTTTTGCTGAGATGGATGGCAGCCAAATCAGAACTTGATACTTATCCAGCTGTTTCGCCGAAATACTCTTCTGCATGGTATAAGCCTTCCCTGTCGCAGTTAATAGAATTCGAGGGCCTGAAGCCCAGGAAACCTGTATATGTTGCTCCTTACATAATTGGAGGTATAGGTCAGGCAAACAAACTTAATGAAGATGATTCAGGTTATGAAATGAATTCGACACCCAAACTAGATGCAGGGGGCGACATTAAATACAGTATCACAAACAACCTGACACTCGACCTGACCGTTAACACTGATTTTGCGCAGGTTGAGGCTGACGACCAGATGATAAACCTGACGCGCTATTCTCTCTATTTCCCTGAGAAAAGGATATTCTTCCTTGAAAAATCCGATGTATTTGATTTCTCGTTTCTCGAAGGTGACAATCTGTTCTACAGCCGTCGCATTGGCCTTTACTCAGGAAATGCGGTAAGGATCTACGGTGGAGCCAGGATTACAGGCAGAACAGGCAAATGGGACCTGGGTTTTCTTGATATGCAGACCAGAAAATTTGAGGAGAATCCCGATGAAAATTTTGGAGTATTAAGATTAAGAAGAGATGTGATCAATCAGAATTCATTTATAGGAGGGATGGTAACAAGCAGACTGGGAATGAACGGAACATATAATATTGCCTATGGCCTTGATGGCAAGTTCTGGGTGAAAAGCCGTGATTTTCTGATTTTCAGGATGGCACAAACATTTGAAGATAAAGCTGAAAACAGGATGCTGGAATTGTCGCCAGCCAGGCTATTGCTTCAGTGGCAGAGGCCATCGCAGGTCGGATTAGGTTATGATATCCAGTATATTTACTCAGGAGAAGACTATAATCCTGGTATTGGCTTCGAGAGAAAGAAGAGCTATCATGGCCCGAAAGCTCTTGTACAATATGGGTGGCTTCCGGAAAATAATTCATTCTTATATACACACAGGATCTCACTGTCAGGTTATAATTACCGTAATTCAGTATCGGGAGAACATGAAACAACAAACGCCATGGTGAACTGGTATTGGCAGACAAAAAGTGCAGCAGGAGGTAATATAACATTCAACTGGTTTAAAGAAGATCTGGCTTATGATCTACACCTTGGTAATTATCAGGCAACCGTTCCCTCGGGTAAATATTCATTTGCCTATTTTACGGTAAGTTATCAATCCCCTCTGGCTAAAGCCCTTTCATCAAGATTAGTATTCACGACAGGAAGCTTTTATGACGGGTGGAGGATCTCTTTCTACGCTGAGCCAAAATACAAGATAGGATCTGATTTTGATCTCGGGCTCACCTATTATCTTGACTATGTTAATTTCCCTGAAAGAGAGGATGGTTTCACAAATCATATACTGGGAATAAAGGGATTAATGACACTGACTACCAAAACCTCCGTTGCAAGTTTTATTCAGTATAACACGGCGATCAAAAGGGTCATTGGAAACGTCCGTTTCAGGTTTAATCCGGGTGAGGGCCACGACTTCTGGATAGTGTATGATGAAGGACTGAATACAGATATTCAAAGGGAGACTCCGGAATTGCCAGTCTCTTCAGGTAGAACTGTTCTTCTGAAGTATACCTATACCTTCAGATTTTAAGACTTAAGGCCTTACCTTTTGTTTTCATCTCAATCTTCAGAGCAGATCTTCCTTCACCTGATTAATCCGCCTCCACTATTATCCTGTTTAGTACTGACAGAAATCCCTGTATATCTGTACTGTTCTGAAAATACCATAAGATGTTCCGGTTCGCATTATACAATATAAGATCATTGCCAGGCTTAATTATTTACAGATTGTTTCCGGGATTTGCTGATCTGGAAACTCATCCTATCCTTTTGTATATTTCATTCAATTAATATTCAGTCGTTTTAGTAACTTAGTAAGGCTGATTATGAAGTAAATGAAAAAGCTGTTGCTTATTTTTTCGATTTACTTGTTCTTGTTGCCTGCATTTGCGCAGGACAGGATTCCTTCCGGCTGTACAGTGATTACTATCTCTAAAGGGGGGAGTGTTTATTTCAGCGGCAACGATGATTATATCAATCCAGACTCATATTACTGGGTGGAACAGGGTGATTCCTCAAAATACGGAGTGATATGGATCGGTACTCCCGATAACCCGCAACAGGGTGTTAATGAAAAAGACCTGGCTTATGATTCGAACGGACTTCCGAGGTTTGGGGTGAATCCTCATACGGAAAGGATACCTGTAAAGGGCAATTATTATCATAATTATATCATGCAGATAATGCATGAATGCTCCACTGTAGCAGAGGTAGTTGACTGGGTTAATACTCATCAGCGGTTTCCATATATGCACGATCAGCTCCATTTTGCAGATAATACAGGTGACGCGGTAATAATAAGCGCCGGTAATGACGGTGAAATGGTGTTTACCAGGAAAACAGGAGTTGACGGGTTCCTGGTTTCCACCAATTTTAATGTAGCTAATCCTTCCAATGGTTTTGGATATCCCTGCTGGAGATATGAAAGAGCCAATGACATTATGAAGCGGCTTGTTGAAAAGCAAGACCCACTTAACTATAAAGATGTCGCTTCCGTCATGGATGCTGTTCACCAGGAAGGCTCAAGCTGGACTATTGAAACCCTGGTAGCTGACCTTACAAACGGTGTGATGTACCTGTACTTTTTTTACCAGTATGATGAGCCGGTAATTATTAAAGTAAAGGAGGAACTGGCAAATCCCAGGGAGGCCGGACCTCTCAGCAAACTTTTCCCGGAGAATATTCAACGGGAAGCAGCAAACCGCTACAGACAGGTAACAAAGACCATAAGGATTAACAATTTCATTGGCAGATCATGGACTGCACTGATTATTGTCAGCCTGTTTTTATTTATTACGCTTCCTGCCAGGGGGAAAGGTTTAAGGTTCTGGATTCCTGCAGTTATTGTATTTGGTCCGGTTGCTTTATTTCTGAAGCTTCTTACATCAGGTACCGGTCGAATAACCCCATGGCGGAAAGCTCTTGTTGAAACAGCCGGTAACCTTATGCCTGTTGTTATTTCCTACCTGGGCGCATTGATTGTTATGGTCCTTGGCATGATATCCGGAGGTATCAGTCAACAGCTGCAAGCCATAACTATTCTTGGCATTCCTTTATTATCGGCATGGCTCATTTTTCACTCTCCTCTGCTCTCTTTTGCAGGGAAAAAGAACCTCCTTAAATTCATGTTTCAGCGTCTGCCACATGTATTGGTTACTACATTCCTGGCAGCGGGGGGGATCTTTCCGGTGTCAATGGTCCTGGTGAACAAAACTCTCACAATGTCGCAGATAATGCCATTATCACCATGGATCGTGATGACCTGGGATCTGATAATTGTTGCAGGTAGTATGATCAGCGGATTTTTTGTGTTCTTCTTTGAACTATGGGTAGTAAATCGCGGCTATCAGGCCTGGAATGTATTTGCCGGTAATGAAGGAGGGGTGACCACTCCCGGATGGAGTAAAATATGGTGGTGGATACCCGCCAGTATTTCATTACTTCTTGCCGGGTTGGTGGCAGGTGTTGTATTAATGCAGAATGTTGCAGCAGGATAACAAGATCATTACAGCCTGACTTTTAAGAATATCAGTAACTATTTCAAATTGAAGAATATAGCCACAGGGTTGCACGGAGTAAGAACGGAGTTGCACTGAAATAAAGCCGTGCAACTCTGTGTCTGTCGGAGCGGAGCGAAGACCAGTGTGACTCAGTGGTTAATAATGATTATGAATACTCAATTATGCTATAATGCAGAATAACCTGAATACGTTCATTATTAAGTTATCAGCATTTATATTCCTTCTGATTTCGTGTCATAAGGAGGCGCTTAATCGTTTTCCTCTTGCTGATAAATACGATATTGATGGTGAAAGACTTACACTAGCTTTCGATGACTTCAGGAAAGTGGAAGGTGCTCTCAGTCTTATAGTTTGCCGTGAAGGAACGATTGTTGCTGAAGAATATACAAATTATAACAGCTATGGTGCTGACAGTATAAAAAATATAATGTCGGTTACCAAAACCTTTACTGGTGTACTCGTGGGAATGGCCATTGAAAAAGGATATATAGAAAATATTAACGACCCTATAAGTAAATACCTCACGGGGATTGTTACATTTCCCGATAATGCGAAAGAAAATATCACTATTGAACAACTACTTAAGATGTCATTTGGCCATTCATGGAATGGTACATCATCTTCCAGTCTCTTTGTGGAGTGTTTTCATGAATCTGTGGACAATCTGCAATTCATCATTGATCTTCCTCTGGTTACCACACCAGGAACAGTGTTCAATTACAGTGACGGAGCATCCCACCTGCTATCTGCAATAATAAGCGAAGCGTCAGGTATGAGCACCCTTGATTTTGCTGCAGAGAACCTTTTTAATCCGATCGGAATATCGGAGTATATGTGGAGCACCGACGACAGGGGCTATCATCTTGGAGCGGCATACCTGAGAATCAAACCCTGTGATATGGTCACATTCGGAAATCTGATACTGAACAAAGGGATTTATGCAGGAAAACAAGTGATCCCTGAAAGCTGGATCAATGAAATGACAACGACAAAGATCTCTACAAACAATGATGTCCTTTACGGTCCTGAATACGGATACCAGATATGGCTCGGAACTGCATCAGGTAAAAGGTATTACATGGCAATGGGCTGGGGCGGTCAATTCATAATAATTATACCTGATCTTAAGCTTGTTGTTACCGCCACATGCTGGACAACCGGTATATCTGACCAGCAGGCCGGTGGGCATTGGATGAGTATAATAAAGATTATCATGGAAAAGATTATTCCAGCTGTACATTAGATAATACAATTACAGATTGAATCAATCTTTGTAATATTGGTTTCTCTTGCAGAACCCGTCAATCGGAGTTTATCTTCACATTCCTGAACATGAACGGATTATCGCTGATCCTCAGAGTTCTGCCGCTGCATACAGTCACATTCCTGAGAATTACTTCCCTGGTTATGACATAGGGAAACTTCTCCACGAAGGATTCTCCGGTATTGTCCGGATTGAAATCTGCAAATATTGCGGGACCCCTGTAGTCTGCCGGATGATTGGAGTCGTCGATCTGGAGGTTTTCAATTGTGATCCGTTCCGGCATATAACAGGTGTAGCCGAAATCGTGCTGGCCGGAGTAGGATCCGCCGATAAGACTGACATTGGTCGCTTTGCCGCCTGAGGGTACGAAAACACAGTTACGGATGAGGAATTCTCCCTGCCATGTACTGCCGTAGTCAGAGCGCAGATTGATAAGATTCCTTCCCCGGATGGTTGAATTCTCCACAATAAAGGTTCCGCTGCCAATGGCGTTTATTCCCTGGTGTCCAAGCGTGGAGTTGCGGATGGTGGCATTGGCAACTCCCATGTGGGCATCGAACCTGGATAATGTGCAATGGTCATAAACAAGATTCTTGCAGTAATTTGACCCCAGGATTCCCCAGTATCTGCTGTCGTCAATATCATTAGTCTGAGTGCAGTTCACGAACGACACATTCAGTGCCCGGTTGATGGAGATGTCGTAGCTGCCCATGGCGACCGGAACTCCTGCCGAACCGATAGTCTGGTAAGTCTTATGCCCGGTGAGGATGGTATTGCTGACTGTCACATAAGAACAATCGCCGATATTTATGAAGCCGCCATAAGGTGCTCCATGGTCTCCTTCACCGGTGATGCGGTGTTCCAACCCGTTTACCACTACATTGGAACGTCTGATCGCTATACCCCGGCTGTAGTAGTTGTATTTCGATTCGGCACTGTTGGCAATGGTGGTGAAGCGTCCGCCGGTGATTGTTAGCGTTGTCTCATCAATAGGAAGGGCTGAGATATCCGTTATCCGGTCGAAGTCCCAGATAACCGGAGCGTTCATGTCCACCCTGCCGTTTTTGTCAACAATGAATATATCCGTTTGCGGCGATCCGTTATTCTGGTTCGGCCCAAACCGGATATATCTTTTTACATTGGAATTGGTTACGGTGACAATACAGGTTCCGGGCAGTGAGATGTCAATTTTTTCCTGATTCCTCTTCAGGGAAGATATCCCATCAGGTTTGAATGGTTTCAGACCTGAACTAACCAGGAATATGTGTGCATTACGATCCCTGACGTCGGAATCATCAATTGTAAATTCAGCCGTCCCAAAATCGGTATCGGTACGGATGACTGCGGTACGATTCTTCCCGCCGATGTAGTATATAGCCCCTTCATCAGCTTTTACGGAAAGTCCATTTTCATTGGCGAACGCATGGGTTGCAGCAATGGCGTCCATATCATCGGTTTTGCCATCACCCCTGGCACCGAAGTCACTGTAGCGTACAAATCCATTGGCTTTTATTCTTCGAAAATCCCTAAGAGATACATTCACAAGCAATTTCCCGTTTTCATCGGTGCGTACCAGGGTAACTTTCTTTTTGGATGTTATCACCACAATATCAGGAGAATTTCCGGTCTGGCCATGTGCCGGATCAAACACACTGGAAAACAAGATTAAAAACAAGAACATGTATTTCATTTGAGTTAACTTTTTTTATTCTTTAATCAAATAGGATTGATAAGATTGCTGGTGTTAATTTAAGCATATTGGTAAACATAAGCCAAATGTTTTTCCACATAAGCAGATGAAAATTTCAAAAGGATACTTTTCCTGACTTCAATCCTGTAAGCGCTCTTTTTTGTGGCTCAGATTATAGTAATTGATAATCCGTTAAATAACATATTTTGTATATTTCCTGACTTGTGACGCTCGGTAAAATTAGTACGGTTTTATTTTTTAACACATTGAAAATGAATGATAAAAAA
>CAZTDW010000192.1:0-7868 GCA_964611835.1 uncultured Rikenellaceae bacterium
ACGACCGGACAGCTTCTTAACAAGGAGACTATTCTGGCTGATTTCAGGCTTGCCAGCCTGAGCCGTAATCTTAGTGTCATAGGCAGACGCGAGGTACTGTCGGGCAAAGCAAAATTCGGGATTTTTGGTGACGGCAAAGAGATAGTTCAATTAGCTCTTGCAAAGCAATTTAGAAATGGCGATTGGCGTTCAGGCTATTACAGGGATCAGACCTGGATGATGGCAATGGGGCTCTACAATGCCATCGATTTTTTTCATCAGCTGTACGGAAATACCGACAAAAATATCGATCACGGCAGTGGAGGAAGGGTGTTCAATAATCATTTTTCGGTTCCGAACATAAATCCTGACGGTACCTGGAAGGATCTTATGGGTCAGAAAAATTCATCATCTGATATATCTCCCACGGCAGGACAGATGCCCAGATTGCTTGGACTGGCATATGCTTCAAAGCTATTCAGGCAGAACAAGGACCTGCACGGATTCACAACCCTTTCTCTGCAGGGCAATGAGGTTGCTTTCGGATCAATAGGGGATGCAAGTACATCGGAAGGACATTTCTGGGAGACAATCAATGCAGCCGCAGTTTTGCAGGTGCCGATGGCACTTTCTGTATATGATGACGGATATGGAATATCGGTTCCAAAAAAATATCAGACAGCAAAGGGAAGCATCTCAGATATCCTCCGGGGCTTTGAGGATGAACCGGGAAAACCCGGAATAGTCATTTTCAAAGGCAAGGGATGGGACTACAAGGGCCTGATTGATCTCTATGAGGAAGGTATTGCGATTTGCCGCCGTGATCATAAGCCGGTGGTATTCCATATTGAGGATGTTACCCAGCCGCTTGGTCATTCAACCTCTGGTTCGCACGAACGGTATAAGAGCCCTGAGAGGCTGAAGTGGGAGGAGGAATTTGATCCAATCAGAAAGATGCGTGAGTGGATAGTAAGTGTAGGTATTGCAACAGATTCAGAACTTGACACTATTGCTGCAGAAACCGAAGAGGAAGCTAAGGAATCGCGGAAAAAGGGATGGGATATGTTTCAGCATCCGATACGAATTGAAAGAGATGCTCTTGTCAAAATTATTGATGACCGCAGCTGCAGATGCTCGGAACAGATCAAGGAGGCTGCTGTCGATGAAATAAAAGATGAGCTTACCCAGGTTATTGCGCCCATCAGGAAGGATAATTTTGTTGCAGCGAGGAAAATTCTCAGGAACATATGCGGTACATGCCTTAAGGCAGATAATCTGAAGGAGGAACTTAACGGCTGGCTGAAACGTAATTACATGGATGCCGAAGAGAGCTATAATTCTTTTCTGTACAATCAGACCCAAAGGTCGGTACTTAAAGTAAAACCAATTTCACCTGTTTATTCGGAAAATTCCCAGGAAGTGCCGGGAAGGATCATTTTAAGGGAAAATTATGACAGACTTTTCAGCAAATATCCGCTACTGGTCACCTTTGGAGAGGATACAGGGAATATCGGCGGAGTCAACCAGTCGCTTGAGGGACTTCAGAAGAAGTTTGGTGAACTGAGAATAACGGATACCGGGATAAGGGAAGCCACCATCCTCGGACAGGGAATAGGCCTTGCCCTGAGGGGTATGAGGCCTATTGCGGAGATTCAGTATCTAGATTACCTGATGTATGCCCTTCAGCTTCTGAGCGATGACCTTGCAACCACTCATTACAGGACTGTGGGCAAAATGGTCGCACCACTGATTATCAGTACAAGGGGACACCGCCTTGAAGGCATTTGGCATTCAGGATCACCGATGAGCATGCTCATTAATTCAGTAAGGGGTGTATATGTTTGCTCTCCAAGGGATATGACAAGGGCTGCCGGATTTTACAATACCCTGCTCGAGGGCGACGATCCTGCAATCGTGATAGAACCCCTGAACGGTTACAGGCTTAAGGAAAAGATGCCTGATAATATCGGGGAGTACAGGATTCCGCTTGGGATTCCCGAAGTGCTTTCAGAAGGAGATGACCTCACCATTGTTACCTATGGTTCAACGGTTAAGATTGCCGCTGAAGCCGTAAGACAGCTTTCAAGGCATGGCATCAGTGCAGAGCTTATTGATGTTCAGACCCTGGTTCCGTTTGATACTGAAAGGAGGATTATTGAGTCCATCAGAAAAACCAATCGTATCCTTTTTATTGATGAAGATGTGCCGGGCGGGACAACAGCCTACATGCTTCAGGAAGTTCTAGAAAGACAGGGAGGCTGGAATTATCTTGACAGTCCGCCAAAAACACTCACGGGAAAGGAACACCGTCCGGCCTATACAACCGATGGAGACTATTTCTCAAAACCGAGTGCTGAGGATATATTTGATGCTGTATACGCAATGATGAGGGAATCTGTCCCTTCGAGATTCTGAGAGTAATAACCTTATAATCCCTGCCGGGTTTAACTTACCCGGTAGTGTGGCAAACTGGTTAGGTTATTCCGGATCCTGGTCGGTTCCAATGATCCTTAGCAACTCCATAGCAGCCTCCCTGGGACCCGATGTTTCATGGCCCTGAATTCCGAGCCTGGTTCTCATTTGGCCAACGAAGATATTATTCTTAAAGAAGGACCCGAAAAACCTGGATGCTATCCCCTCATGCAGTTCCCTGTATTCGGGCGGGCCGAAAATATTAGCAAAATATGAATGTACCAGACCTGTGGAGGTGGTTGTACCTTTACTCATCACGGCTCCATCGCGAAATACGTCGAGTGCCCAGTCAATCGTATCAAATTTTTCTATTACGGGATGGTCGGCGTCGATCTCCTCATAATTGTTTGCATAGAGGATATAATCAATCTTGTGCCCCCTGATGATAGTTTCAAAATTGGTTACGGGGATTACGATTCTGGCATTGACCTGGCTTGGATTCATGATAATTGACCTGTCGAGATGACCGTAGGCATAACCCGGCTGCAGGTCGTCGAGCCGGAGAAAAGCTCCTATTTCGGTCCCGAATCCTATAGGATTTCCGTCAGGATCAAGTTCAATTGAACCCATATCGTCAGCTATGATCCTAAGTTCACTGATCTCCTTTTCACCAAGCACCCGGAAAGCTTCGAGCGTTTCTGATTTTCCTGCCCCGGTGTCTCCTATCATCAGCACTGTAGCCTCTTTCTTGCCTCTGAGCAGGATCTTGACCATTGCTCCGTGGAAGGGGAGGTTCCCGGATTGCATAATAATAGAATTATGAAGGGTAAGGATCATTTTCTTAAGATATCCGAAGTACCCGAATTCAGAACGGCCGGGAATGGCCCCCACAAATATGTTGTTAGTCTTGTCGTGATGGAATACCGTAGGGTAGGCTGAAATTTTTTCAAAAGCCTCAGAAGGAACACCGTATATGAATACAGCATCAGGCTTCCTCACAAGGTCCTCGTCTTCTGCAACCTGAAAGAGATTACACATGGAAAGGCCGAGCTCATAAAAGGTTATATGAAAATAGACCATTATAACAAGCTTGCCTACTTTCGCCGGATAGCAAAGCCAGTCTTCGGGATCGAGTTTTATCTGGTCAATCGGATTCTGCTGTATAAGCTTGAACCCTCCCGTCCGTTTGTTCATGGGCTGCTGAATAACCAGCGGAGGATATATTAGTATTTGTCTTGTTACAGGGATGCTGTTAAGAACCTCGTACTTAGGATCAGGCCACGTCCTTTCAAAAGGCAGCGATATCACCGCCATTTCCGCACCGGCAGGTACCTGCCGGTAGACGGTAGGGTGGTTCCCCGTTATGTTTTCCTGAATATGACGGTACGCCGTGCGGATAAGGTGTGTCAGGTGTTCTATTGTTTCATTAAAGGTACGGTATGGTCTTTTATCAAGCCTGTCTCCTTCTGAATCATTTATGATGAATCTGTCGAAATGGCGCCAGTAATCATACAGATACTCGACAAAACTGTTGAGCAGGTGATTATCCCTTAGGAAACCAGATGATCTGTCAAAAATATGCGGTACCACAATGCCCTCATATTTATACAGCAGTGTAAGGGTTTTCACCAGTGCATCAACTGATTCTTCATCCACCTTTCCGTTTTCGAAAATATCGAGCAAAGGAGAATCGATATTTTCCAGGTGTCTTATGGAGTGATCCAGAATTTTTCTGAATTTCTCGCTTGCAAGGAGTTCCTCAGCAGTTTCACACATCCTTTCACGGATGTTCAGAACGACTTTGTTTCCTACAATCTTTAATGTACTTTTTTGCATAATGATCTTAAACAAATCGCTCAAAAATATTACAATATTTAATTGATATGGCAGTCCATGGTAAATTTTTTGTATTTCATGTATCATTAATATAAATCTGATTAATAAAAATTTGTAAATTGTGGCTCTAAAGTGTGATTTATGAAACCGGAACTTGATCTTTTTGCGATTCATCCGGAAGATAAGATCCCGGAGAAAGGAAAAGTACTGATTTCGGAGCCTTTCCTTGCGGATACGTTTTTTAACCGCAGCATTGTGTACCTTACAGATCACAATCCAAAAGGATCGGTTGGTTTTATTCTCAACAAGAAGCTTGATATAAAGATATGTGATGCCGTCAGCGGGTTTGAAGGCTGGGAGGAAAACCTTAATATGGGTGGACCGGTCGCTCCCGACACCCTTCATTATCTTCATATCCTTGGCAACATCATTCCGAAAAGCGTTCCGATAGAGGACAGCATATACTGGGGAGGGGACATAGAGACCATTAAAGGGATGATAAAGACAAATGCGATCAAGCCTTACCAGATCAAATTTTTCCTTGGTTATTCAGGCTGGTCAGCGGGGCAGCTGGACAGGGAACTTAAGGAAAATTCATGGGTGATCGCCAAGGTGAAATCGGAAATCATAATGGCTTCCTGGGGCAATGACAGCTGGAAAAGTCTCCTCAGATCATTCAATAACAAGTACAGAATGTGGGCTGATTTCCCTGAATCGCCTGAAATGAATTAAATGTGCAATATTCTATAAACCAATTCTTTAAGAAGATCCCCGGGTTCAGTGCTGGTATCACCATAGCCTTTTGATTTCATGTCAAAAGTTCTCAGCAGATCAATTATCATAACAGTTTTTGAAACGCTATACCTTGATGCGGCTATCTCATAGTCTTTTACAAAAAACGGATTGACCTTGAGGATTGCAGCAACATTGTTTTTCGATTTATCAGTTATATAGTGATAAGTAAGTATCCTGATGAAGAGGCTGAAAAGGGATGCTATGGTAAGAGTAACAGGGTTGTCTTTGGGATTGCCGGAAAAATAGTTTATTATCATGTTGGCCTTAAGGATGTTTTTTTCTCCAATGGCCTTTTGAAGTTCAAAGTTGTTATACTCCTTGCTTATGCCTATGTTCTTTTCAATCAGGGCAGTAGTTATGAAAGGCTTCCCTTGGGGGAGCGTAATAAGAAGCTTGTCCAGCTCGTTAACTATCTTATGCAGGTCGGTTCCCAGAAATTCAGTAAGCATTGCCGAAGCACTGGGATCGATTTTTATGCCTTTTGCCATAAGGTATCTTTCAATCCAAGGCGGGATCTGATAATCACGCAGACGCGCAGATTCAAAATACGCTCCCTGGGTCTCCAGGGCTTTATGCAGTTTTGTCCTTTTGTCAATTACCTTGTATTTATAATTAAAAACAAGAATGGTTGACAGCAGAGGTTTTTCAAGATAGTAAACCAGATCTTCGATCTTCTTAAGTGACTGTGCCTCCCTGACTATTACCACCTGATGGCTTGCCATCATCGGAAAGCGTCGCGCAGTGTCTATGATCGACTGTATGGTGGTGTCTTCCCCATAAAGGATAAGTTGATTGAATGCTTTTTCGGATTCTGACAGAACTTTTTCCTCGATAAAATCAGTTATAACGTCAATATAATATGGTTCATCACCTGCTAGAAAATAGACAGGCTTGAAGATCCTTTTCCTCAGATCGGATATTATTTCTTCGTACGTCAGGGGCATATCAGAATCTAAGATGTTTTACAGAAATCCCGTTGTTTTTTATTTCCCTTAAGGCGTCAATTCCGATCTTAAGGTGCATCTCAACATACTTATCGGTCACATTCTGGTCGATAGCTTCGGTTTTTATTCCTGTTGAGATCATAGGCTGATCTGAAACAAGCAGCAAAGCTCCTGTCGGGATCTCGTTTGCGAACCCGACAGTGAATATTGTGGCGGTTTCCATGTCAATAGCCATGGCCCGGGTTTTAACAAGGTATTTCTTAAACCGGTCGTCATATTCCCATACCCTTCTGTTGGTTGTGTAGACAGTACCGGTAAAGTATTCCTTATTGTGCCGTGTTATTGATGCCGATATTGCGCTTTGTAGTTTAAAGGCGGGGAGGGCTGGTACTTCGAGCGGCAGATAGTCGTTGGATGTACCGTCGCTTCTTATTGCAGCAATGGGGAGTATCAGGTCGCCAAGGGTGTTCTTCTTTTTAAGTCCGCCGCACTTTCCTAAAAACAGTACTGCACTTGGACTTGCAGCGCTTAACAGGTCCATTGCGGTAGCCGCGTTTGGACTTCCCATTCCGAATGATATAATTGTAATACCGTCAGCAGTGGAACTTGGCCAGTTCTTATCCTTTCCTTCCACCTCCGAGTTGTTGAGCCGGGCAAAAAGCTCTACATAATACACGAAATTCGTCAGCAGGAAGTATTTGCCGAAAGAATCAAGACTCTTTCCGGTATATCTTGGAAGCCAGTTATTAACAATATCCGTTTTGGTCTTCATATTATTAAAATTGTGAAATATATAAATATATTTGGATGGTTAAAAATACAAAAGTAAGTTGAAACAGCTGAATCTTCCTTCATATTCATTCAGAATAAAAGGCAATGAAGGATCAGAAATGATATTTGATCCCATCAGGAGAAAGTTTGTCCGGCTTACTCCTGAGGAATGGGTCAGGCAGAATTTTGTTCAGTACCTTATTCATGAGGGAAAATATCCGCCCGGCCTTATTGAAATAGAGGTGATGTTCAGGCTGCATAAAAAACTTGTCAAGAGAATCGATGTCAGGGTCCGCGATCGCCAGGGAAATCCTGTGATGCTGGTGGAATGTAAATCGTACAAAGTAGAGATCAATGATGCTAAGGTCAAGGATCAGATTGGTGAATACAATATGCATTTCAGGGTACCTTATGTGGTGATCACCAATGGTCTGGATCATTACTCATTCAGGTATGATCCGGAAACGAACCTATATGATTTTATGATGGTTATCCCGTTGTATGATGATCTGCTGGCCTGAATCAGGATAGTTTCTCCAGAATCTGCCAGCACTGGTACAGGCCTCTCGGAACGTGGAAGCACCCTTTCCATTTTCCGCCTTTCAGAGGAAGCAGAACTTCTCCCCTGCGATCAAGGTATCCGAACCATTCTCCATACTCTTTGTCTTTAAAGTGCTCCCATGTATAGTCGTGAAGTTTTTCAAACCATTCCATGTTTTTATCTGTTCCGGTAAGCAGATAGCCTTTGAGCATGGTGATCAGTGTTTCAATATGGACCCACCAGAGTTTCTGGTCCCACTCGAGCTGTTGAGTAGGATAGCCAAGCCTGTCCATAAAATACAGTATTCCGCCGAATTCACGGTCCCAACCGTATTCAAGTGTCCTCAGCGCAATTTCATTTGCCTTTGAAATAAGTTCCGGCCTGTTCATCCTTACACCCAGGTCCATTATAAACCACATGGCTTCAAGTGCATGTCCGGGATTGAGCAGTCTTCCATCGAAGGTGTCAGATAGCTTACCATCATCTGTCACATTTTCCACTATCAGTCCCAGGTCAGGCTGATAGAAAACGTCCATGACTTCGTGTATGCATGTTTCAATGGTTTTTTCCAGGAATTCCCTGTCAATCAG
>CAZTDW010000193.1:0-7773 GCA_964611835.1 uncultured Rikenellaceae bacterium
ACACCACTGCTTCTCCATCACCTGAAAAGCTGATATTATATGGCAGTAAACTCCATGACACTTTGCAGACCCAGGCATTCAGTCAGTATATAAAAGACATCACATTCAGGATTCCCGAAAATGTAATGGAGGACGTAATGGCAATCGTTTACAGAAACCTGCCATTATTCCTTGAAGATGAAGACTATACAACCCTCGATTCACTGATTGCCCCTGAAAAGATTAAGGAAGCTCTTCAGAACAGTTATAACAGCCTTCTTACTCCTGCATCATTTGCAATGAAGAAGAACATTCAGCTCGACCCGGCAGGGATCACCGGCATTGCCACCCGGAAACTAAGAGCTTTCCAGAACGACAATAATTACCTCATAATTAACGGATCTGTTTTTTCAAGAGATAAAAAGAACCTTCTCCTGTTCCTGACCACTGCCTACTCATCGAATGCCACCTCAAAAAACTCAATACTGGTCAGATCGCTTGACAATGCAATAAATGAAATAACCAGGGAAGCAGGCAATGAAATAAAAATTGAGTATTTCGGCTCAGCGGCAGTGGCAGCAGGGAATGCTGACAGGCTGAAACGGGATATCACCCTGACGTTGTCTATTACCATTACGTTGCTTTTACTGATCACAATCTTTTCCATAAAAAAGAAAAAGCTGATCCCGTTTATCTTCCTGCCTGCAGTTTTCGGCGGGCTTTTTGCCCTTGCAGTAATCTACATAATTCAGGCAAAAATATCCATTATATCATTAAGCATTGGGACGGTAATTCTGGCGATCACTGTCGACTATGCACTGCATATTACAACACATTACAAGCACAGGCACTCAGTAACCGACACAATAAGGGATGTCTCTTTCCCGATTATTGTATGCGGCTTTGCAACTGCCTTTGAATTCATCAGTCTTGTTTTTGTCTCCTCCGAATCATTGCATGAGCTTGGTATCCTTGCTGCCATTAGCGTTATCACGGCATCATTTTTTACAATGATCGTAATGCCGCACATTCTCGACATAACCAGAAAAGAGGATGATTCAACGGAAGAGAAGAACTACCTCGAGCGAATTCTCGACAGGGTCACCAATTATGAATTCAACAGGAATAAAAGGCTTCTCCTTTTTATGGTAGCGGTGACCATAGTATGCTGGATATATAAGGATAAGGTAGGCTTTGAAAGCGACATGATGAAAATGAATTACATGTCGAAGGAACTGGCACAGGCTGAGGAGAACCTGAACAGGATCAACAATTATAAGCTTAACTCGGTTTATGTGATTGCCCATGGTGAAAACCTTCAGGAGGCCCTGCTGAACAACGAAAAACTGATGGCCGGCGGAAAAGGATTGTTGAAAGAAGGCAGGATAAAAAGCTTCAATTGTCCGGGTACTCTGCTTTTGTCCGATTCGCTTCAGAAAAGACGGATTGAAAAATGGAACCTCTTCTGGAGTGAAAAGCGGGAACCCTTTCTTGAAAATTTCACCAAATATTCTTCTGAAGCCGGATTCAGGACCGGAGCATTTGAAGATTTTTACAATCTGATCAATAAAAAATATTCATTGATCGATCCCGGTGAGTTCCGCATGCTGGCAGATTATTTTTATGCAGAGAACATTTCAACAACTGCCGGACTGTCATCTATTGTTTCAGTAATAAAAACGGATGATCAGAATAAAGATCATGTAGAGGAGGCGATAGGCAAACTGGATGGCGTGGTTGTAATAGACAGAAAGTCAATGCTTTCAGAAATGGTTAATGTTCTGGGGGAGGATTTCAATTTTATAGCCAATGTCAGTCTGTCACTAATCCTTATTATAATGATAATTGCCTTCGGGCGGTTTGAACTGGGATTTATCACTTTCATCCCTATTCTCTTCAGCTGGATATGGACACTTGGGATCATGGGAATCGCCGGAATAAAATTCAATATTTTCAATATCATTATTTCTTCCTTCATTACCGGTCTGGGAATCGATTACAGCATCTATATAATGCAGGGGTTAGTGCAGGGGTATAAAAGCGATAACAAGAACCTGCTTTCATACAAGACATGCATCCTGCTTTCTGTCATGATATCGATTTCGGGTACCGGTGTAATGATTCTTGCAAAGCATCCTGCCCTGAAATCACTGGCGCTGATTTCAATAATTGGATTATTGTCAGTAGTACTTATCTCATATACTTTTGAAATAGTCGGCTTTAACTGGCTCGTTGCCAGGAAAGGGAAACGGCGTTTCCTTCCCGTTACCCTCTCTGATATTCTATTGACAATACTGACTCTGACAGAAGGGCTGCTCCTGTGTATATTTCTTAACGTCCTTCTCCTGCCCGTTCTGATATTTCCTGTTTCGAGGAAGAAAAAGAAAAAATTCATGCATCATGCACTAATGTGGTGCATAAGATTACCTGTTTACGGGATGATAAGCATCAGGAAACGATTGATTAATCCTGAAAATGCCGATTTTTCCAGACCATCGCTTATAATATCGAACCACCAGTCGCATCTTGATCTTCCCCTGCTGCTGATGCTCAATCCGAATATTATTATTCTCACGAATAACTGGGTTTGGAACAATCCCCTTTATGCCCTGGTAATAAGATTTCTTAATTTCTATCCTGTTACCTGGGGGTATGAGAACCTGGTTGAAAAGCTTAGAAAGGAAGTTGATGAAGGTTATTCAATTCTTGTTTTTCCTGAGGGAACCCGGTCGCCTGATTCAAGCATTCTGCGTTTTCACAAGGGGGCATTTTTGCTGGCTGAGAAGCTCGGAATGGATATCACGCCCATCCTGATTCACGGGGCAGGCGACTGCATGACCAAGGGAGAAAACCATCTCAGGAACGGAAGCATCTCTCTGAAAATATATCCCAGGGTGGCCGCGGAAGACACCAGCTGGGGGAATGACTATCACCTGCGAACGAAAGCATTCCTTAAATATTACAGGAAAGAGTATAAACTACTGAAAAAGGAACTTGAAACGCCGTCATATTTCCGGAGAAGACTTGTCAGGAATTACATATACAAGGGTCCGGTGCTTGAATGGTATACAAGGATAAAGCTTAAACTTGAAAAGAATTACGAATATATAAACGATCTGGTTCCGGACGATGCTACAGTTGTTGATATCGGTTGCGGATATGGTTTTATCTCTTACATGCTGGGATTTACTTCGGAAAACAGGAATATCCTGGGGATAGATTATGACAACACCAAGATAGAGCTTGCAAACAATTGCATATCAAAGCACGACAGGGTCAGTTTTGTAGCAGCCGATGCGATAAAATTTGATTATCCGGCTGCCGACATATTCATTTTAAGCGATGTTTTACACTATATACCCCGGGAAAAGCAGTCAGAATTATTGTCGTGTTGTATTCAGCGCCTGAAACCAGGCGGTAAAATTATTATACGGGATGCGGACAGGGATCTTCAGAAAAGGCACCTTGGCACCCGGTTAACGGAATTTTTCTCCACCAGATTCGGATATAACAAAAGCCTCGACAGGAAACTGTTCTTTTTCTCAAGGAGTTTCATCACTGAAGTAGCTTCAGCGAACAACATGCAGATAGAGGTAGCTGACAGTTCGCGCCTTACATCAAACCTTCTTTTTGTCCTCAGCAGGTAAATCCACTATGACGGGGATCTCAGAATCTGAAGACACCACTGATCATTACTGCAAACCTTCTGCTGTCTGGATTGTCAAGATATGTAAGCCTTTGTACAAGGTCAACCCTGAAGAACCTGAAAATATTTTCTATTCCGTAGGAAATTTCTGCATAGGGTTTTCCCCAGGTCAGCGTGTTGAATTCAGTGAGAGGAAACCCGGCAGGATCGGTCTTTGGCAATATCCCTCCGGGATTTGTTACGGGATCATAAAATCCGTTTGATTTATCGTTGAAGGAGCCGTATGCAATTCTCCCTGATAATACTGTCCTCCATTCAAGCTTTTTTATCAGAGGCAGTTTACCGAGCAGCAATCCGTTCATATGATATGACAGGAAGAGCTCAAGGGATTCATCAGCTACAAATTCACCTAAGTTCATCAGGTTATATGTACGGTCAGTCCTGAATAATGACTGGTTCCCTGCAAGGGTTGTAAGCATGGGATAGGGCAAAGATCCAAAGATCCTGGAAAACCTGATGTTATAAACTACGCTTCCAAATCCTCCCGGGTTGAACTTTTGTTGAATGCCGGCAATAATTCTGTCATAGTTGAAATCACCGTTGCCGGGATTACTAAAACCTTTGAAATACTCAAATCCGATGACCGGATATTGGTTAAAATTAACTGAAAATCTGCGATTTCCGTCGAGAACATAGACAGCTTTAGGCTGGTAATGGAGTATCAGTCCAAGTTCATTGGTCCTGAAGGATTCTTTCATTTCAGTTCCTGAAGGACCGGCATACCAGGCAAAGTGATAATCAGGGCCGGCCGGTTCAAATGTTTTGTAAGTAAAAACCAGTTTTGCCTGCAGACCCCTTATGATGTCTGATCCTATCCATGGCCTTAACACGGTTGACCTTGCCATCATATCGGATCCTCCGAAAGTAGATGCAAAAGTCAGGAAACTGCTTTGAGAATAAAACTCATCTATTGCCCCGGCATTCTCAATGTCGTCTCTGATTTGTACTCCGGCTTTGGTCCAGTATTTCTCTGACAGGAGGTACTCGGTCCCGAAAGATCCCTTCAGGCGTTTATCCTTTGTGCCATATGCTGCATAACCTTCAATTATAAGCCTGTTGCTGAAACGAACATTGGTTCTTCCTCCGATCCTGAACCTGCTTCCCTCAGTATCATTAAAGCCGTAAAAAAGAAGATAAGGGCCAATTTCAAATTTTCCCAGATCATAATACCCTCTGATGGCCGCTTCAATAAGTTTTGCCGGGATTAGAATCCTGTTGGTATTTTTGATGACTTCGATCTTCTGCAGGGCCAGGCTGTCGGTTTTTTCAAGGGAGTTTATCCTTACTTTATTCCAGAAGCCGGAACTGTCAATATCTGAATCAAAGCTGACTTTCAATTCAGAGCTGTAAAAGCCTGGCTCATTTGGTTTGTTTATGACTATATCCGTTTTCCTTGAATAGTTTGTAACAAAAAGGTTAGCCGCATCGGCCATGAACCTTGTACTGACAGGGAACCAGGCTTCATTGTCAACGGGCTCATAATCCTGCTGGATCTTCGCCCTTCTTATAAAGTTGAGTTCCGCTTTCTGCCCGATCTCAACCGAGATCCTTTTAAGGGCAAATGCTGTATCGTTTATCCAGAAGGTCCCCCTGAAAACAGGATCCTCTTCTCTTTTTGGCACAAAATCAACTTTGAAACAATGATACCTGTTATCGATCAGTAATGTGTCATTAAGGTAGTATTTATAGTATAACGGACCAACGCGGGACAGAGGTGAAATAAACGACCGGTCAATTATACGTACCGTATTATCCATAAAATTGAAGTTTTCCTGCTTTGTGATCAGCTGGGCCGGGAGGTTCGTTGATTCAAAAGCTATACCCTCAGAGTTGGAAGCTTTAATGTTAATGAAATTCTGGCCGGTCGACTTAAGAAAGAAATTGTCGCTCAGGGTTTCAGTGAAATAGGAAGGAATTGCCGGAATGTCCTCATCTCCCGTTTTTACCGAGTACTTCTCAAACTCCCTGGAGAATGGCTTTTCAAGGGTTTTATCAGTCTTTTTGTAATATCCTGGCTTTCTCACGAACAAAGTCGACCTTGAATAATTTACATATTGATAAGCCGGGAGTTTTTCAATATGGTTTTCGGGCATCTTCCTCCATACCTCCCTTAGAAGCTTTATTGCAGGGTTTTCCCCTGGTCTTACTATAACTTCAGCTATCGAAAAAAGAGCCGGATTAAGATGAATATCAATATTCTGTTCGCTGTCAGGAATAACCCCGATTGTTTTCGTCTCATATCCCACAAAGGAAATAACTATGGAGTCGCTCGCGGTAATTCCGTTCAGGACATAACTTCCGTCAAAGCCGGTCTGGGTCCCGATGGTTGTACCCTTGAAAACAATGTTGGCAAAAACCACAGGTTCAAATGTCTGGACATCTGTAACCCTCCCTCTGACAATTGTCTGTGCTTCTGCAGTGGATACGGCAATCTGAAGCAGCAGGTACAGAATAAATGATTTTTTACCGGCCTTCAGATACATTCTTTCGGATTTTAGCGTTGTTAGTTAAAAATATAGTTATTGAACAATATTAACAAATTTATGTTTTAATACTGTGTAATTGTTTAGATCTTAGTAAATTAAAAAATCACCACTATGAAGAGAATGCTTTCCCTGATCCTGATTCAGCTTCTGATTGCAGGATCAATGCTTAATGCACAAAAGATTTCAGTAAAGAAAGGGGATCTTGGGTTTCTTAAAGGGCAGAAATCGCTACTGGTCACATTTGACTATAGCAACATGGCTGTTGGCAAGTTTGACAAGGAGGAAGACTACATTGCAAAAAAGGTTGAAGATTACAATAAATCAGAAGCCGGTAAGGGAGATAAATGGAGGGAGGCATGGAAGAATGACAGGGCTTCGAGATATGAGCCAAAATTCGAGGAGTTGTTCAATGAGTATACTTCAAAAACAGGGATTACAGGCAAACGCGATGTTGCTGATGCCCAGTTTGAGATGAACATTCATACAACATTCACCGAGCCCGGCTTCAATATCGGGATAACAAGAAAGCCTGCTTTTATCGATCTGGTAATTACGTTCAAAAATATTTCTTCCGGAGAAGAACTTGCAGTAATGGAGGTTGATAATTGTCCCGGAAGGGATGCCTTCGGTTATGATTTTGACACAGGTTACAGGATTGAAGAAGCTTATGCAAAGCTTGGCA
Organism: uncultured Rikenellaceae bacterium; assembly: GCA_964611835.1. Lineage (GTDB taxonomy): Bacteria > Bacteroidota > Bacteroidia > Bacteroidales > VadinHA17 > LD21. Next base: position 6,854 of record CAZTDW010000193.1, read on the forward strand.
AGTCGCTGGCCGGATATATAGCAAAACAGCGCTGACAGACAGATGATTTATCTGTTCAAATTAAGGTAATTTGAAACGGGATTGGCGTAGATCCCCAGAAAAATATCATTGATTACTTTCCGGTCACCTTCAAGGCCGCCCGTTTCAGCTTCCATATATTCCAGGAATTTAATTTTATCATCTGAAGTATAATACTCACCGAATCTCTGTGAATGGTTGAGGAGTTCCCAGGCAATGTAGTTGTTTGGCCACAGCCTGTAATTTTTGTAAATGGCAGTGTCGATTATGCCTGCCATAATGTTTATCTTTCCATTAACCGACACTTCATTTTTAAGTTGATCGGGATAATGACTAACAGCAGGTCCTGCCGTAATTTGAATTCTTCCTTTCTTCTGCGTAATCCCTGTAATTATGCTGTTAAGGTCTTCGTTGGGCTGTTTATGGTATGTTCCTGTGAGCGAAACTGAAATCAATTCCTTTATTTTCAGGGCGCAACAAGGTTCATACTCATATGAGATCGCGCAGGGAACAATGTTCAGCTGCCTGAATGATTCCTCTGGATTACCTCCGCCACTCATATTTAACATTTTAAGAAGGCCGGTTTCAGTTTTGTCATTCCCGTTTTTGGTACGCCCCTGCCTCTGTGCAATCCAGACGGAAGTTTGTTTGTTTACAATAGTATTTCTGATATACGCTGACAGAAGCTGTGAGTTTTTGAGGAGCTCCCTGCTGGAGCCTCCCCGAATGACCCTGAACATTCTGTTGGCCTTTCCCAGGTCAACAACAAAAGGGTTGATCATCAGGTTGCTACCGAAAGAAATCTCAGTGGTATCGTGCCCGTAATCAACCAATAACATCTGGAGGATTGCCGAATCAAGTACTATATCTCTATGATTTGTCATAAAAATATATGATTTTGT
>CAZTDW010000194.1:0-7755 GCA_964611835.1 uncultured Rikenellaceae bacterium
CTCATTATAGCAGGATGAGACAATCCTTACATATTCAGGCGACCTGGCCCTGCCCTCGATCTTGAAGACCCTTATGCCTGCATCAATGATCCTGTCTGTAAAACCTATGGTGCACAGGTCTTTCGGAGACATGATATATTCATTATCGATCTCAAGCTGATATCCTGATTCCTTTTCTGTTACAATATATGATTTCCTGCATGTCTGATAGCATTCTCCGCGGTTTGCCGATTTATTGTTCTCGTGCAGGCTCAGGTAGCACTTCCCTGAAATGGCCATGCACAGGGCTCCGTGAACGAACATTTCAATCTTTACAGGTTCTCCCTTCGGTCCCCTGATATCCTGCTTCCTTATATTATCATGGATTTCCCTGACCTGCCCGAGGTTCAGTTCCCTGGCCAGGACAACCACGTCAGCCCACCGTGAATAGAATTTAAGTGCTTCGGTGTTTGTAATGTTAAGCTGAGTGGAAAGATGGACTTCCATACCTGACCTGAAGGCGTACTCAATTGCTGACAGATCAGAAGCAATAATTGCTGAGATACCGCTTTCCACCGCTGAATCAATTATGCTGCGCATCTGATCAAGCTCCTGGTCGTAAACGACAACATTGACCGTGAGATAGCTTTTCAAATTGTTATCCCTGCAGATGGATGCAATTTTCCTGAGGTCACTGAGCGAGAAGTTCACTGATGAAGCAGCCCTCATATTAAGCTGCTCGGCACCAAAATAAACAGAATCCGCACCGCCCTGTACTGCAGCGATAAGGGATTCATACGATCCTGCCGGAGCCATTATCTCGATTTCCTTGCGGTCCATCGCCTGTTTTTGCTGGCTGGGAGGGATTTCTAATCGTTGCTTTTTCTCATCAGGATTCTTATGCACGAGCCTTTGCCGATTTCAGAGCTTTTAACAAAGATCTTTCCGTTGTGATATTCATCAATGATCCTTTTTGAAAGTGAGAGTCCCAGCCCCCAGCCTCTTTTCTTTGTGGTAAATCCGGGATTGAATATCTTCTTGTAGGCAGTTTTTGGGATCCCCTTCCCGGTATCTGAAATATCAATGATGGCATATTTGTCATCTTCAGTGACCTTTATTGTAACCTCCCCACTTCCTTCAATGGCATCAATGGCGTTTTTACATACATTCTCGATCACCCATTCAAAAAGAGCTGGATTTACAGGCGCAAGTATTTCTTCATCAGGGGAGAAATTCAGAACAAATAATACCTTGTTTGACGATCTTGATTTAAGATAATCGACTGAATTCTGGACAAGGCTTATTATATTCTCCTCTGAAAGGTCTGGCTTGGATCCGATCTTTGAAAACCTCTCTGTAACCTTTTCAAGGCGTTTCACATCAAGTGCCAGCTCCCTGGTGACCTGAATTTCAGGATAATCGTTCTGCAATATTTCTATCCATCCGGAAAGGGATGTAGTAGGAGTGCCAAGCTGATGTGCGGTCTCTTTCGACATACCCACCCATACCCTGTTCTGTTCGGCTTTTCTCGATGAGCTGAGGGCCTGGTAGGAGACAAGTATGAACATTATGATCAGACCAAGCTGGACGTAAGGGTAATAGATGAGCTGTGTAAGAATAATGCTGTCCTTATAGTATATACGGTTTACAAAACCGCCTCCCAGATCAATTAATATGGGATCATTCTCCGACTTCATCTTTTCAAGGCTGATCCCGAGATGACCGGACCCTGCCTCCTTACCCTGGTCAATATTCCTTACCGCGATAATATTATCATGGCCGTCGGTCAGAATTACAGGAACCGTATTGTTATTCTCGATTATGGAGAGGAGAAACTCAAGATTCTGGGTTGAGTCGGCAGAATTGATAAGACGTGTGGCCTCAGCCCACATCTGAACCTTTTTGCGTTCCTCATCCTTAAGGCTTTTTACAAGCGACTGGGTATAAATCAGGGATCCAACTCCGAGAAGAATTGCAAAAAGGAACAAAAAAACCTTCCATTTGCTTCTGTTCACGTAAATATTCAAATCCGAAAATCTTTAATGTAAATTAACACTATTTCTTTCTAAAAATCCTCCTGATGCCTCCTTCTTTTTTTTCTGAAGAAGATTCCGCTTCTGAAGTTGTAGTTTCAGTCCCTTCCCATGATATCCTGAACCTGGGCTTTGAATCCTGCTCTTTCACTGACGGTTCATCCTTCGCAGGATATAACCCATATTCTTCATTCAGGATGTTCTTAAGCATCTGGCGCTCATTGCGTATGTCATCCCTGATCTTACTGCCGGCGGCTTTCATGTCGTAAGAAACATCAACATTTTCTCCTTTCCCGGTAAGTTTCAGGAAAATGAGAGTTCTTCCAAGCCCGTCATCTTCAACTTCTCCGAATTCAGATGATATTTTTCTGGTTTTCCTTACTTTCCTGCTCAGGATTTCAGAAAGAAGCATCCCTACATGGTACTCATATTCATTTTCAAAACTGTGCTTGCCATTAACTGACAGGTCGACTGCTGATGACCTTATCTGCATCATCGGCACGTAAAAATAGTTGTTCCGTATAAAGAAATCATTATCAAGCCTGTCAAATCTGATGTTTTCAAGCTCCGACAGGGAAACGAATTTTGACAGGGCTTTTACAGGATCAAAATCAATGAGGGCACCATCAGTCAGACTGTATTTCCCCTCAGCTACAAGTGATTTCATAACCGGATTAAGCATTGAATCGACAGGCAGGACCAGGGTTATAGTCCCTGAAAGTGAACCGGCAATATTTTCGGCTTTTAAAAAATTCTGTCCGAAATTGTTAAAGGATACAAACGATTTCTTAACATCTACATTGTTTACACTGAAACTTCCCCTGCCTATAAAGGACTTGTTTCTGTCCTGAACAACAAGTCCGTTACCCGTCACAGTGCCATCCTGTGATATAAACCTTACCGATCTGAAATTAAGCATTCCCGGCTTGAAGCTTATTTGTCCGCGAAGGTTGCCGGCATCGAACTTCTTGTATTTGAGAGTATCAAGGTTGATGTTCAGGTCAATCAACACATCCCGGGGCAGGGAAAGAGGGACCCCGGCCTTTCCTGTTTCATCCTTTGGTTTGGAATCATTGAAAAACAGCTCAGGCTTAAGGCAGGGCGAATAAACTGAAACATTGCCCGTAAGGTTGACCGGTTTTCCCGCCAGCCACTCCGGAAGATTGTCAACTTTTCCCGACAGGCTGAAAATCTGATCGTTAAGAACAAAATCAAGCTTGTCGGCCGATGTACTCCCGGCAATCAGCAATTTCCCGTTGGCATTTTTCAGGTTGAAATTCCTGCCGGTAAGCTCAATCCCGAATGACCTGAATCCGATTTCCGACCGGGAATTGAGTTCTGAAAGGTCATAAAGACTGTAATGATCTTTTCTTTCCATAAGCCCTGACAGGTTGATATCAAGATCAATGGATCCGCTGCTGCTTCCCAGGCTTTCTATCCTGAATAATTCCCTGAATTCGGACGGTACCAATACTCCCTTTAGTTTAAGTTCAGCACGCGGCTGCGAAAAATCTGAAGCCGAAAATGACCCGTTGAACACTGATGAACCGATTCCGGCTGTGAAATCACTGATATTCAGCTTGCCTGTTTGAGCGCGGTTTTTATTTCCATTAGTCATTGAGGCATCAAACTTAAGATTACTGATCCTCAGATCAGACCTGATCCGTTGTAAGCCTCCGTCTTTTACCGAAAGGGAAATATCATAATGAGGATCTTCAAAGCGGGAGGATTTACCCTTTATTTTACAGTCAAGGTCGAGCACTCCTGAAGGCCTGTAATCAGAAAACATATTTCTGTAATTATCTGATAAGTAATGGAATGCCTTTGAAATTTCAATTTTTTTACCGCTGATGCTGAGGTCGAGGTAATTATCCTCTGCAATGAATCCTGTCAGATTTATGTCCTGCTTGTCAAAGCTCATCACGCTCTTCCTGAAAAATATTCCCTTTTCGTTCTTATTAAGTCCTACATCCAGACGGGCAAGAAAATCGTGGTTGAAGGATGTTTTCCCAAGGCTGATACTGTTAAAAAGAACTTCTGAATTGCCATCGAAATCAATATCGCCCCCCCGGATTTTACTCCTGATGCGTCCGTTCCTTAAAATGCATTTGATTATCAGGTCAGCCCTGAGATCATGGTACAATAACCTGACATCCGATATGTTTATCCTGTCAAGATTTAAACGCACCTTCCCTTCAGAATCATCAATGGCCTGCTTTTTTGCAAAGTTGTAATTGTACTTTCCCGCCGTATCGGTGTAGAGCTTTAGGTTTCCTGACCTGATGCTGACTGTTTTGAAGGCATAGACTCCCCGCAGGAGGTCGATCATTTTAAAGTCGACTGATGCAGCTCCGGCAGCAAGGAGGGTATCGGTGTTTATGCCACTGAATCCTTTACGTTCAAAATCAGGTGAAGAATGAACAACAACATTTTTTAGTTCGAAAGAGGCTTTCGGGAACTTCTTCAACAGGGAAAGACGATATGATCCTATCTCAATTTTTGTAGAAAGATTCCTGTTGAGTGTTTTGATTATAACCCCTGCAACCCTGTCCTGCAAAGCAAGAGATATGGCAAATAATACAATTACTGCCGATAAGATCAGTATTCCAGCTATTTTAAGAGTCTTTTTTGGAAATATCATCTGATAAAAGAATATCCACTCCCGCCGGTATAATTAACGGAGGACAAAGTTAAATTATTTGTATTAAGATTAATTTATCTCAGAAGGAATGATAAGTCATCTGATTCACCCAGCTCTAACGGGCTGGAATCCTTCCTGAAAATCCTGGCTTTTCTGGGTCCGTACAGATTCATGCTTTTGTCTTTTACTTCCAGCATGGTTCCTTCCCTCAGGCCCAAAACCCAGAGCCCCGGATTGGCTTCAATAAATTCCTCGATCCTTTGTTCGCGGGTTTCACCGGCATGTCCTTCGGGATTTGCATCGAGATAATGCGGATTTATCTGGAACGGGATAAGGTTAAATGCTTTGAATGACGATGGCCGCACTATTGGCATATCATTGGTTGTACGTATTGTCGGACAGGCGACATTTGATCCGGCGCTCCAGCCTATATATGGTGTTCCTGACAGGATTTTTTTCCTGACCGGCACAATCAGCCCGTTTTCCCTCAGCAGCTTGAGAAGCATCCAGGTATTGCCTCCTCCGACAACTATTGCTGAAGCATTCATTACTGCGCCTGCAGGATCAGAGTAATGATGGATTGAAACCACGTCATGTCCGATTTCCCTGAATCGTTCCTGTACCTTTTTCTCATAATCATCATACGAAAAGGTTACCGCAGCATAAGGTACAAATAGGGATTTGACATGTTTGGGACCAAGGAACTCCTTAATCCTCTGTTTTGGATAGTCGAGGTAGGGTTCTCCCGGATTTGTTGAATTGCTGATCAGTAAGAGTCTCATTTTGATTATATTTTAATGATTGGGCAATGTTAAAGGCAAGCCTGAACACATGTATTTCCCGGCCAGGCTAATAATTGTCATACAGCTTTGTCAATTTATGGTTTTCAGGGTTGACTGTGATATTGAAAATGTCAAATCTGTAATTCATGATATTGAATGTCAGAATTTTGCCGGAAAGGATTTCACCATAACCGGTAATGATCTTTATGACTTCATTAGCCATGATTGTTCCGGTAATTCCCGGCAGTACACCCAGCAGGCCTGTCTCAGAAGGTAAGGGATTCCTGAATTCACCAGATGATGACGGATTATAGCATCTGTATGTCGGCCCTCCCATGTAATTGAACACCGACACCTGGCCTTCATGCTTGTAAATTGCTCCATGAACCATCGGCTTGTTCAGGATAACACAGGAGTCGCTTACGATATACCTTGTCCTGTAATTATCGGTTGCGTCTATTATGACATCATAATCACTGAGGATGGAAAGCGAGTTGGAAGCATCAATTCTCAGGTTTATCACTGTGGTGTTGATAAGGCAGTTTAGTTGCTCAATGCGTCTGGCTGCAATGATCGATTTAAGTTTTCCGAGGTCATCGGATCCGTAAAGCACCTGGCGCTGCAGATTTGCTTCATCAACCAGGTCGAATTCGGCTATTGCAATCTTTCCGACGCCTGCCGCTGCCAGGTACTGAAGAACCGGACATCCAAGGCCTCCGGCGCCAATGACCAGGACTTTTGCCATTTTAAGTCTGACCTGGCCCTCTGTTCCTGTTTCAGGGAGCATTATCTGCCTCGAATAACGCCTTATTTCACGGGGTGATAAAATGGATTCCGGCATCGTCTTTTCCCATCTGAATTAGTAATAAGACAGAAGCCGGAAGATACAAAAAAATGACGACAGGGATCAAACCCGTTGACTTGTTTTCCGATAAAAGCCTGTTAATCGTTGAACGTAAACGTCAGTCCTATTTCAAAAGGCTCTATGTTAAGGCCTTCAGGACCTTTATTCTCCTGGAACCAGGGGGTAAGGTAGTAAGTACCATAAATCATAAAATTCCTGTATCCGACCCGGCCGGTAACACCTCCTCTGAGAAGGTTCAGGTTATAATCGCCATTTGCACGCGACTTTTCGCCGTCTTTGAACACAACCTTCGTCCAGGCATTCAGCTTCAACCCACCGATGACCCCCGCTGCAATATTGAGGCTGTTGCCGTAGCCGGCAGGGATCTGGATCTCAAACAATGCCGGTATATTAAGGTAAAGGGTTGAAAGCTTTGATCTTTTTACCGGAGCAGAAGAAGACGGAATAATGCCGGTAACAATCCCTTCCTCATTCACTGCAATGCTGTTGAGGTTTTTAAATCTGTAATTGTTCCAGTTAAGGCCAATTCCTGCAACAATACCCGCATATCTGCATAAACCGATATTAACCTGCGAAAAATTCAGATTGAATGAACATGAGCTGTTTGTTTCAAGCGACATGTAATCAATATGAGGGGGAAGCACCATCGATCCTGCATGAACAAAATTATTGAAGCCGGCTTCGAACCCGGCAAGGTGACCCCTGAAATGGCGGGCCTTCATAAAATAATCGCGGTCATCATCGTCCCGGTAGGGATCCCGGTCTTCCTCCGTTTGAAGGGATTCTGTCTCATATTCTTCAAAATCAACCTTCCGGCCTTCAAGCGATTCAAGGATCCTGATCCCCTTGTTGCCCAGCCTTACCATGACTGCGGAATCGTTCTCATCAAGACGGAACAGGTCTCTACCAACGATAACCGTTATATTGTCGTCAGTTTCTGTAATGATCGTTTGATGGCTGCCTGCTTTTGAAGTATCATCAGCATGGAGACCAAACGACTGATTGAAAATCATTGCGGCCAGAAGTATTATTATGAACTTTTTCATCTTTTATTTTTTAAGTTTTTCAGTGTTGGGACGGACAGGCCGGGCAATTAGTTACAGTTCATTTATGGTTTTTTTTGCCGGGGCATTAATTTTCAGTAACCTGGAAGAGAAATAATACGATCTGATTCCACCATTTTCATCTGTTTTTTTATCCAGCGCCATTTCCCATCCAAGAAGTTTATTGATGCCGGTAATGCCCGCAATTGCCAGATCATACGATTTTACCGGGCTGTCGCCCGAAATTGTGTCATTCATTATGACCTCATGAAAGATCCTTGCAAGGAATCTGTCCACATTGCTTCTTTGATACTGATCTTCAGGAGCTGCATTCGAAGGATTGAATTGCCTGAGGAGAAATATGCCTGGGTGAAGGCCTTCAACCGGTGTTTCAGGCATCCTGACCGACAGC
>CAZTDW010000195.1:0-7656 GCA_964611835.1 uncultured Rikenellaceae bacterium
TGTCACCCGGGGCAAACAGCAGGTTTTTAAGTATTATCCGTTCATTGGTATTTATATGGGTTTTGTTAAGCAGCCTTTCCAGCCCGTTTGGTGAAAAAGCTTCAGGATTATTTATGTCCGATCCGAAAACATCGAGATTCTTTATTTCTATTTTCCTGATCCTTTTTCCCGAATGATCAATGTAGTTTGATTCACTGGACCTGTTTATTGTGGCAATGACATACGGCTGGGGCTGAATTATCAGGAAGTCATACAGCTTGCGGGTAACAAGTGTTTTTGCAGCCCGGCTTTTAAGCGTATCAAGAAAGATCATTGTGCGGTAAGCTTCGTGATCGGCGAAAGGGATTAACTGATCGCTGATTCTGGGAAGGGGATCCCTCAGCAATAACCTGATATGCCCGGTATTGAGGAATGGCACATCAATCGGATTCCTTAATATTGAATCCTGATCCTGTGTTTTTTGCGGAAATGACTGATGACAAAAAAACAGAAATGCCGGAATTAGGAATGAAACATAGAGTATCCGGTGATTTCCCGTTTTGATTTTGTCATGTTTCATGAGGTTTATCAATCAAAACGTCATCAGAATTAAACTGGAATCCAAGACGTTTGCCTGTAATCACCCTTGAATGCTGAATTTTGGCTTCTGCCTGTCCGACGGTGGCAATCTTGACTGTATCGTAAGGAGGAACCAGTAGGTCGAATTCGAGTGAATATTGTATTGCAGTCGAGATAATCATCTGAAGGGATGCCCTGCTGACAGTTTCATTGCCGTAATTTGAAAAAAGCATACCCATCTGCCTCTTCCCTTCAACAAAATACTGGTTTTCATGGTTTATGAAAATCCTGGCGATAAGGTATCCCAGGTCATCCAGCCGGCTGTATCTGAAGGAATCAAAGAGGAAGTTGTAGATGTTAATTATTCCGGAATAGGCATTTAGTTTATTCTTCTGGATATAAGGAGTTTTCCATGCCGGATGTTCCCTGTCGAACTGAAAGATATTCGAATGCATGCTGAAAAGCAGAATGTCGCCGGCTACCTTTATCTGTGCATCAAAATTGCTCCGGTCGGTATATTCAAGCTTGATCCTCGGATCGAGATTGCCAATATTGGTGTTTACATCCCTGGCAAGGGTTTTGAGAATATCCTTAACCACACCAAACCATTCGAGGGTGTTGTCATATACTTTTTGCTTCAACAGCGACTTTTGCCTGAGCGTACCGATTATTATCTGCTTTTTTTCTTCAAGTTCCGACATGATAAAATAAATTGATATTAACAGGCTTCTAATTTAGCAATTATAAATTGAAATAGGAATGCTCCCTGGCCTAAACATGCCGGTGAGATGAATCATAATTACCTACCGGCATGGACTTTATGGGTTTATATTGTAAATAATTGATGATCAGTATGATCTGGCAAACAGAACCCTTCTGGCGGAGGGCTTGCCTGAATAGATGCATCTGCCTTCTTCATCAACAGAATCAAAAGGTATGCATCTTATGGTAGCCTTGGTCTCTTCCTTTATCTTTTCCTCTGTTTCCGGCGTGCCGTCCCAATGGGCGGAAATAAATCCTCCGCTGCTGTCAAGAACTTCAATGAAGTCGCTCCACTTATCGAGTCTGTAAGTATTATCATTCCTGTACCTGAGGGCTTTGTCAAAAATGTTCTTCTGGATCTGTATCATCAGTTCATTAACATGGCTGGTGATATTGCCCATAGGGATAGTCTCCTTACCCAGGGTATCCCTTCTCGCTATTTCAGCGGTTCCGTTTTCCAGATCCCTTGGCCCTATGGCAATCCTCACAGGAACTCCCTTAAGTTCATAATCGGCAAATTTCCAGCCCGGCTTATTGGTCTCCCTGTCATCATACTTTACGGTCAGACCCGATTTTTCGAGCTCAGCCTTAAGTGGTATCACCTTTTCGGAGATGCTGTTGAGCTGATCGGCAGATTTGTAAATCGGGACAATTACTACCTGAAGGGGGGCAAGGTTCGGAGGCAGTACAAGTCCGTGATTGTCTGAATGTGCCATTATCAGCGCCCCGACCATTCTCGTTGAGAGCCCCCATGATGTAGCCCATACGTATTCGAGTTTGCCGCTTTTGTCTGTGAACTGGACATCAAAGGCTTTTGCAAAATTCTGGCCCAGGAAATGGCTTGTTCCTGCCTGCAGGGCTTTCCCGTCCTGCATCAATGCCTCGATTGTGTATGTATCAAGGGCTCCTGCGAACCTTTCATTCGCGGTTTTGTAACCTTTGTACACCGGGAGTGCCATAAACTTCTCCGCAAAATCGGCATATACATTGATCATCCTTTCAGTCTCCTCAACTGCTTCCTCCCTGGTGGCATGTGCAGTGTGACCCTCCTGCCAGAGGAATTCAGCCGTCCTAAGGAAAAGCCTTGTACGCATTTCCCACCTGACTACATTGGCCCACTGATTTATCAGAATAGGGAGATCACGATATGATTGTATCCAGTTCTTGTATGAATTCCAGATGATTGTTTCTGATGTAGGGCGGATAATCAGTTCTTCCTCGAGTTTCGCCGACGGATCAACTATGATCCCTTTGCCGGTTTCGTCGTTTTTCAGCCGGTAATGAGTAACAACGGCACATTCCTTTGCGAAGCCTTCAACATGTGCGGCTTCTTTACTGAAAAATGATTTTGGAATGAATAACGGGAAATATGCATTTACATGCCCCGTTGCCTTGAACATTTTATCCAGCTCAGCCTGAATATTTTCCCATATCGCATATCCATAGGGCTTGATAACCATGCATCCTCTTACCGCTGAATTCTCAGCCAGATCTGCTTTTATGACCAGATCATTATACCACTGTGCATAATTTTCATCCCTGTTTGTTAAGAATTTCCCCATTGTTTGGTATGGTATTTGTTTTTAGAAAAAATAAGTCCGTAAAAATAGATATAAAACTTGATAATTAACAAAACCTGAGGTGCATCATGAAAACATTATCGTTTTTAGCAGCAGTTTCTGCATTTCTCCTTTTTCCAGGCAGTTCCGGAGCACAATCCACAGGATATGATGATTACTCCAATGATGGCGCCAGAGTAATTATCAATAATTATTATGACGGCTACGGAAGCGATTATTACTATTCTTCAAGAATAAACAGGTTTCACAGGTCATATGCTGTATTTGACTATTATTCACCCGTATTTACAGATTCTTACTGGTACGACTACAATCCCTTTTCATGGGGTATCAGTATTTACGGAGGTGGTTTTGGAATGAGACTTGGATATTCACCCTACTATTATTCTCCCTATTACTACAGCTGGTATGATCCATACTATTACGACCCGTATTATTATAGCTCCTACTGGGGCTATTATCCCCGTTATTATTCATACTGGTATGCACCCTCATTCTGCTGGGGCATAGGGAATCTGTGGGCTGGGCTTACATGGGCTTTTTACAGTCCCTTCTACTGGCACCACCATCATTTCCGTCACAGTTTCGGACATTCATACTATTCACATAATCATGGTTATTACGATTTTAACCGCCGGTATTCATCAGATACTTACAGAAGGTATGAAGCTTCAAGGCATGACCCAGGCAGAAATGCAATCCAGGAATCGAGGAGAGGTATCATTGACAACGGTTCTTCAGGAAATATAAGGAGAAACGACGGGAATATCAGAAATGAGGGAACCGGCAATCCGGAGACCAGGAGAAGCGGAAGTTCATCCTCAGCAGGTTCAAATCCAGGAAGTCCGGTAAACAGATCATATTCAGGAAGCCGAAGAGTATCTCCTTCATACCAGGGAAGATCTTCCGATCAGCAGTCGGGGCAGATTGCAAGCAATTACAGAAGCAACTCTCCGGTGCGCCGGGAATCATATACCAGGTCGTACGGGACAAATACTGAAACCAGGCAGGCTTCTGTCAGAAGACAGGAAACGTACAGCTCTCAGGGCAGATCCGGAAGCATCAGCAGGCAGACTCCGGTGAGACGGAATGAATCCTACAGCCAGCTCTACAGGCCCGGACGGACAAGTCAGCCGCAATACTCCGGCAGATCGGGGATCAGCAACCGGCAGATTACCGGTATGCCTCAATCCTTCTCCCGCAGCGGGAGCAATAATTACAGAAGCAGATCCGTTGATATGGGTAGGGTGAGCAGGCCGTCAGGGCAGTCAGGTTCAATGCGTTCCATGGCGAGAAGCTCAGGTCCGTCACATAGTGGCAGAGCATCAGTGTCACCCGGACGAAGTTCAGGATCATCCCGCTCATCCGGGTCGGGCCATTCAGGCTCCTCATCAGGAAGAAGGTAGATTTTGTCCATTATTATGTTATGATTGTAAATAAATTGTAACTTCGAAAAAAGTATTAAATTTGCCTTACCTGATAAGATCATCCTGAGAAACAAAGAATTTGGTACAGTATTTGATTACTGTTAGATAAATAATAAAGACTAATAAGCAAGAAGATGAAAGCATTTCACAGCATATTCGGAGTTGTACTTCTTACACTGGCCTCCTGCTCTTCGGGGCTTTATGTAGGAACTGAATATGACGATCTTTACTATCAAAGTTCCGACAAACCTGTTGTACGTGTGCAATCAGCAGGCAATCAGCAGTTTGTTGAAGAAGATCTTAGGGCTGACAACTATTATGACAATATCTATGCAGCCGACACCCTCGTATCAGGGGAATTTTCCGATGCTGTTGACTATGACGATGCAGTGATCAATGATAATTATTACTATGATGATTATTCATATTCTGGGAGGTTAAGGAGATTTCACGGAAATTACTTCTATCCTTACTGGAGAGATCCCTTCTATATGATGCCATCATTTGGATACAGCTCTTTTTATGGTGGATATCCTTATTATTACAGCCCGTATTCCTACGATCCCTTTTATTACGATCCTTTCTACTCCGGTTACGGCGGATTCTACAGCAGTTACTACTACGGCGGATTCTATAACAGGTTTTATTCTCCCTTCTATTACGGAGGATACTACTCACCATTCTATAATAATTACTGGTACAGTAGTGATTACGGTATTGCATACGGGAGGAGAGAGCGCCCCAGCACATATTCATCCCGGTGGTCAGCCGGTGGCAGCGGGGTAACACCCCAGGGGTCAGCATCAAGGAGAACAACCACCGTCTCAGGTGGCTCGGGTTCATCAGGGACAGCTGCATCAACCTCAGGCGATGTTGTGACATCAGGTTCACGAAGGGCTGCTACTTCATCGGGAACTACCCAGCAGACAGGTACCTCATCTGAAAGAAGGCTCGTCCAGGATCCCTCAAGATCAGGAAGCAATAATATCTCAGGAACCCAGTCGAGAAGGAGTTCTTCAGATACCAGGCCCGAATATAATTCTGTCGACAGGAGTTACACTCCCAGCTACAGTAATCCCCGGATGAGTACCCGGCCATCTTACAACAATACAAGGGTCAATTCAAACGTAAACAGCTCAACCGGCTCAGGCCAGAGATCCATACAGAACCCTTCGAGCGGCAGAAGCTATTCACCATATTCCAGCCAGCCCAGATCAGGCTCTTCAAACAGCGTAACAAGGAGTTATTCAGCTCCTTCAAGAAGAAGTTCTGACGGTGGCCTCTCTTCAGGTTCCTATCGTTCTTCAGGAAGCAGATCATACAGCGGAGGCTCATCATACGGATCAGTTTCAAGGAGTAGCAGTGGCTCTTACTCATCAGGCTCCTACTCGTCAGGTTCATCCTCCTCTGGAGGTTCGTCATCAGGTTCATCCGGCAGAAGGAGATAGTATTAAACACATTTTCAATAAGATATCAGTCCATTCTGTTAATAGAGTGCAGGTATCGGTTTAACTAAGAAAACAAATTTCAATGAAAAAATTATCAGTAGCATTAGCATCAATATTCCTTATCTCATCCGGAATATTTGCCCAGAATGTTGATGACGCTTTAAGATATTCCCAGTTGTTCTATAACGGCACTGCAAGGTTTATGTCAATGGGAGGGGCCTTTACTGCCCTTGGCGGCGATCTGTCCACACTCTCACAAAACCCTGCCGGACTCGGAGTATTCAGATCGTCTGAGTTTTCAATAACTCCACAGCTTTACCATATAAATACAACAGCCGATTTCCGCGGCCCTACCAAAGATTACCTGTATAATTTTAACCTTGGACAGGCAGGGATCGTAAGCAGACTGATCTCATCGGGAAAGGAAAAGGGCCTGATTTCCCTCAATTTTGGGTATTCCTTCAATAAAACAAGTAACCAGAATTCAACCATACGGATACAGGGAATAAGCAATTCAAGCTCAATGGCCGATTCCTGGGCCGATGCAAGCGAAGGATTATTCTATGGCGATCTGGAAGGTGCTGCAGGAATTGCCTATGATGCCTGGGTAATTGATACTATTACAGGATCGAACGGAAGAAGCTTTGGAACGGTTTTCAATAACTACGGTGATAACCTTTCATCTTTGTACGGACAAAATATCAGACGCCTCATTACCAATAAAGGATATACAGGTGAACATGCCATTTCAATAGGAGGTAATTTTTCCAACAAGCTATTTTTTGGAGCCACGCTCGGAATAAACACCCTGAACTACACAGGCCATTATGAACACCTTGAAAAGACTGACTATGAGATGGATTCCGGGTTCAACGATTTTACATATACAGAACACTTCGAGAACACCGGAACAGGATTCTCCATTAAACTTGGCGCAATCATCAAACCGGTCGAAAGCCTCAGGATAGGTCTTGCTTTCCATTCTCCGACTATTTATAAGATAGACGAATACTATTATGATAATATAAATTCACGTTTTGACGGGAACGATACCTATGAGTTGAAAAATCAACCCTCCCGTTATAACTATGCCCTTACCACTCCATTCAGGGCCCTTGGAGGATTGGCCTACCAGATAAAGAAATCGGGCCTTATCAGCGCTGATATCGAATATATAGACTACTCCACTGTCAGGTTCTCAGAAACAGGTGATGATTACGACTATAGTGAGAAGAACCTGGCCATCCAGAATACTCTGAAACAAACTGTAAATCTGCGCTTCGGGGGAGAATACAGGCTGAATAAAATATATTTCAGGGGAGGCTATGCTCTCTATGGGAAAGCATTCGAAAAAGGTGAAGATAATGAAAACATGGACCACCAATCTTTTTCATTCGGACTTGGCTTCAGGGAACAGAATCTTTATGTTGATCTCGGATATGTAAACCTCAGTAATACACAGAATTACATACTTTATAACACTTTCACTGAATCACCTGCAGCCCTGCTAAATACCCGGAGAAACATCTTTTCGGTTACCTTTGGTTACCGTTTCGGCTATTGAGAAATTTACAGATAGTCTGCCGCATCGGGTCCGGTGTTGAAGATAAGATCGAGTATTGAAAGGCCCTGTTTAAAAGTGCCATCGGAAAAGACCTGTATGTGAGGTTTTTCACAAAAGTCTGATTCACGTTTCGGAGTTATCCTGTATCTGAAATCATAATCCCGGTCAGCTGCCGGTTCAAAAGAATAAGTGTACATAATACACTTATTTATTTTCAGGATATCAAAGCAATAACTGAGCAGGTCATTATTAAGGTCAATCAGAAATTTATGCTTCCCGGTAATGATTTTTTCAACAGACTCAAAGAAAAACTGAAA